>JACRKK010000010.1 GCA_016219795.1 Candidatus Woesearchaeota archaeon
TATTCCAATTCTACTGGAATTTCATGAAACCTATCAACGAAAAACTGACACCAGCAATAATCGAAGGACAAGCAACCAAAGTCTGGACATGGGGAAATTTTCTTCATACAAAATTAAAGTATCTTTAGTAAGACACTACCGAAGATTCTCTTAGAAATACCCAATTAAGATCCTACATACGAAGACAAGGATACTCTGATGATGTCAGGGGATTAGTTCTAAGTCCTGTGAGCATAGGAAGCAAGCAACCAGAAAGTAAAGTAACCTATTTACAAGGGGTTCAAGCAGTAGCTTCTTCAGATAGTAGTGGGGTTGTAATAGGGGAACAACCATATGTAAGAGGACTTTCATTCAAATACGATCAGGGAATTAATCTGGATGAACGAGTTGAAAAAGCAGATGGTATTGCTCATGTTGCTGTCTTTGAACAAGCAGTAGATTTAAGGACTGATTTTATATCCCCCGCAAATATTAACCAGTTTAATGGTGATGTTAATGCCGGTGGCAAAACAAGAGAGATCTTTGAAAGATATTTTAGAAACGCTGTCAACAACGAAGGAAGAAGAATTGAGCAGGAAAAAGATGTAAAAGTTTCTGGTGTTGTTCTAAGCCACATTAAAGTGCAAAAACATCTGGTTGATGCTTTGTTCACCATTGCAACTGACAAGCAGGGCGAATATCAGTTAGCAGCTACTTATCTTGTAGGGAAATAAAGACGCAGTCTCAATCCCCCAAAAAACGCTATCTACCAAGAACAGCTCTCAGATTCTTCAATTCAGCAGCATACTTTTTCTGCACATATTTGTTTTGGCCGATGATGTCCCACATAGGCTCAAGAAGCGATGGCCGCATATCTTGTCGATTATGCGCATACACCGCTTCCACTGCTTCAATCCTGTCCTGCCATCGCCAGATGCGTTTCTCTGCAGATTCTGTTACACCGTCTTTCAGCACCTCTTTGTTCCCATAATACTGGCCGGCAAGTATCTGCGCAATAATCCCCGCATATTGCTCAGAGGGTTTGTCTGACCGAAGAAAAGGTAGGTAGTAATCCCTCATGGCAAGGCTGTATTTGGAAAGCTTGGTCCTGGGATGCTCCTCACTCTGCTGGGCAACTGCCGGTGCATACAGCCGGGAAAGTTTTTTTCCTTTTGCTTGCAGTACCCCACTGCCACTACCCCCTAAAGCTCCATCAACCAGCTCCACACCGCCTTTTCCGTAACCGTAGAGAAGCTGTTTTCGTATGGCTTCTCGGTCAATCGCAACATCATAAAAACTATCACCGTTGCCTATCACCCTGATAGGGATGCGCTCCACAAGGTTTTTCTTGCGCTCTTTTCGAAACTGCCCGGTTACGGGATCAATCCCCTTCACAACATCATAATCAAACTGAACCGCACCATATCTCTGTCCTACATGATTAAGAACAATAGTTGGGTGCGCCACGACCTCTACACCGCCCCTCTCACCCACCATTAATTTCCTGCGGATGCCATGGTGGTACGCAGTTACGACATGCTCTAAATTCTTTTTATCCTGACCAGACAGGAAGACATTGAACACACCATGAGAATGTCCCCATCCGTAAGGAATCATTCCTTGACTACTCATCTCCTGGTGGTCTTTTTCGGAGAGGGTAAACATGCATTCGCTGTGACTTGCCGCCCCCGTATGGGGGATATAGACATCGCTTATAAATCGCTCTCCTGGTTTTGCCAGAAAGACAAATCCTAATTCATAATAGCTCCCTGATGCTGCCTGGGTCAACTCTCCAAATACTTCAATAACTGCCTGTGCCTTTGCAAGAGCCTGCTCTGTGATGCGCACCTCTCTCTCACCCCGGATAATCTCATCAATAGTTAGGTTTATTTCTCGGGGAACAGTTGTTGCAGGAAGAATAGTGTGTTCGTAATGCGCCTGCTGGGAAAGCAAAGCACTTTTTCTATGCAAAAGAAAATCTTTGATTGAGTCCCTTCTGATCTCCACAGCTTGTGCCGTTCCATCCATATTTTCTGGGTTTTTTTCCATAGTTATAAAGGTGATAAGTGTTTTTTCCGGATATTTCTTAATTTATTATTCAGCAATGATGATTGCTTCTGCACCTTCCACTTTTGCTAAAATAGAGCCTTGCCTCTTCAAAGGGCGCATAGTGCAGGATACCTGGAAACATCTCTTGCTTTTTTCTTGCATGCAGCATCCACAGCGATTCTGCAACCATGGCTGAGCCAATGATGCTGTTGGGGATGATGGTGCTTGGGTCAACCTGGCAGGAATGCCGCTCAGGAAAAGATTCAAGGTTGAGCTGGCAGTCCACGCAATGTGTAAAGCCCGGAACATAAAACGCTGCCTGTCCAGTGTGGGGGCCAGTTCCCCCATCCACATAAGGGACTTTATAAGCAGCAACAAAGGTGTTCATCCATATACGTGCATATTTATTATCAAAACAGCCAAAGATGATGTCGTAATTGCGCGCAGTAAGCTGTGCAGGTGCCAAAAGCACCACCCCCCGTGCCTGCTCTTCTTCGCTGAGAGTAAAGTGTGTAGCATACTGGTGGCGCAGCCGCTCGGGAAGAAGGGATGGCTCCCCTGCTTTTCCATAGATAGGCTGCACATCAAGCACTGGCCGCAATTCTTTGAGACGTTCTGCCACGGCATACACCTTAGGCTGGCCTACTTTTTCCCGAAGCAAAATCTGGCGTGCAAGATTTGTATCTTCTGCAACGTCCATATCCAGGAGGTCAATGGTGCCAAAACCAAGAAGCGCAAGTTCTAAGGCAACAAAATTTCCTAAGGCGCCAACGCCGGCAACAAGCGCACGCCTATTGTGGTAATCTCTAATGGGTTCTTCCTGAAGTACAGATGCAAGTCCTGTTCTTATCTTGCCAGAAGTATTGTAAACCCAGGGTCTTCCCGAAGGGAATGGCTTGTCATCAGGTGCATAACTAAACAGCCATTTTCGCACTTCTTCTGCAATGATTCCTGCAAGAATGCTGCTGGAGAACACCCCTTGTATGTTCCCGGTATATTCCTCATGGAGAAAAACTGAAGAATCCTGTGTTGCAAAGGTTGATCTGCCATCCCTCTTTTCCCATGAAGAGACCACACAACCTTTGCTAAAGTCACTTGCCGCTGAGATAAACGGCAGATGTCCCACAGATCTGCCGGTACAGTATGCCATTACGTCCTGCTTGGATTGAGGATTATTGGTTGCATCAATGATAAGATCGGGACTGAACTCATAGGCAAAGCCTGGATTGAAAGGTGCATATCGGTCAACAATAATTGCCTGACCATTTAACGCATGCAATGCCCTGCCTATGGCTCTCACCTTGGGCACATGAGCCTGGTCAGGTTTTGGGGGGGATAAAAAGTCAAAAGATGCAGATTCTCCTGCTTTTGCAGGATCCATAACACCCAGCCGTCCGACACCCATACCTGCAAGGCAGGAAAGAATCATCTGGGCCAAAGTACTTGAGCCAACCACCAAAATGCTAGTATTGTAGAGCTGCTGTTGCCGCTCTGCACCTACTTTGTGTAGCTTGTCTTCAAGCCCAGCCCTATCCGTATGATTGCTCTTTCTATAGTCTTCAATAATCCGCTGATCATAGGACCATGCCCTTACATTCCTGTCATCGCGGAAATGGGTGGGTGCCATCTATAATCCCTTCTTTCCATCCTGATAGAAAATGCGGTTGAGAGAAATCTTTCTTTGCGCAAGGTATGCAGAAAGCTGCCCCGGCGGAATGGAGGGAAACATTAGGAAGCTGTTGACTGGCCGCACGTTATCCCCAAAATAGCCATGCTCAAGCACCATCCTTCCTTCCTCCAATACTGCTGCAATGCGTGCTGCAAGGGACGCAGATTTTGCAAGGGAATATGGATGCCCAAATTGGATATCACGGAATCTCCAGCGTGCCTCATTATGATAGCAAATAGTGCCATTGCTGTACACAAAAGGATGTTTGTAGGACTGGCCAGCAACACTTGCAGGGTTCTGAATGGTCATCGTATTGTTCTCTCCATGAACATCGCATCCAATGATAGTCCCCTCGAGAACATAAAAAGTGTTATTTTTTTCCATGATGAAGGGGGCGATAGAAAGCTCAAGGCGATAGTCGCAAGGCCCAGTCTTGCGATAGGTAAGCGCCCTGTAGCTTCCCTGGCCGTTTTTGCAGGAGAGGAGTTCCTGAGGGAGTGGTTGGTTTGCCGTTTTTTTTTGCCGGACTGTTAGCTTTTCTTTCGCCCTAATCACCCGCTCAACAAGAGCGGTGCGATAAGCTACAGCAAAAGATGAGGCCGGGCGCTGATTGCCCAGAATCCATAGAGTGCTCCCCACATGAAGAGATGATGAAGTGGATGCAGAAGAGACAGATTTTTGCAGCGCATAACTTTGTCCCTGAAACAAAAGGATGTCACCAAGCTGCTGGCATTCCTCAAGCGTCGGATGAAGATGCAGAATATCCTGTTCTGTAAGACGCCAAGAATCCTCTTGTACACCTCCTCCGCAAAGAGAAATAGGTTTCTCATGGTAATACGCCCGAAACACCTGCAGCAACAGGAATTGCTCAAGTGCAGGTACTGCCAGAATAGCTTCCCTACACCGCTCTTGATGAAGCTGCTTGGGCCTCATGCGTTCTTCAAGTATACGTTCAAGCACCTTGCGGTGTTCCCCAAAAAAATCCTGCTCAAGATGGTGAAGTGGTTCAGATTCCCATAGCCCATAACGCCTACTATGATGCTGAAAATAGGATGTATATTTCTTGGAAGATGTTCTGTCAGGCTGTTCTTCCAAGAGATATACCCGCCGGTTTATCAACGCACAGGACGTTCCTGTGGCAATAAAAGCATCAATAAATGTAGGGCTATGCTCCAGTGCCTCTGGCATGTTTCCTCACCCTCATAGCATCATTTCCAATGTGCTGCTCTGATTTCCCCCCACACCCACCAAGCGCAACTGAAGATCGAGGTGGTGATAGGGAATGTTCTGCCCCTGGTCATTCGTGTGCTCCTGAACGGTAAGCGTTTGAGGAGCATAATCTGCCACCCTCCCGGCCAGATCCAGTGAGAGTTCCTCCCGTGAGTCATCATTGGTTTTAGCATAGAGTTGTACGCGCAATGTGCTGGGGCTAGCAAGCGCCTGGTCATACCACCCCCCTATGGTTCTCACCACCTGAAGCTCCGCTGCCCCATATCCTGCTTCATTAACATCATCCGGACTTGGGTCCATCATATAATTCAACAGCTCCTGAAATGTGCCCCCCATATACTGCTTAGCCACACGTTTCACCAGCAGATTCTCTTCTACATCTTCGTTCACTATTCCTATATCAACCGTCACATACAATGGCTTGTCTATTATTTCCACCATGATCTCACCTCGGGAAGCTGGTAAGAAATCCTTCTTAATATGCGCATTGCAAGAAAAAGCGGAAGCGTTAGGGAATGGACGGAATGTGTTTGTATAACGGAAAAAAATTGCGGAAAACAGAAGAAAATTACGGGAATTTTACAGATGTTACGAAGAATCCAAGATTTAGCGTGAAGGTAAATTTAGTGCAGTATGTTCCTCATTGCCTGAACCACTAAATCTATCTCTTCTTTGGAAATAGCAAGCGGCGGTAGGAACCTTAAGATATTGTCGCCTGCAAGAAGGCAGAGAATTCCTGCATCTATTAACTTATCAAGGTACGTCCCCGCTGGCTCTGTAAGCTCGATGCCAGTTAAAAGGCCCAGGCCTCTTACTTCCCTTATTTTGGAGGAGGATATCGCCTTTAGCTGGGACCTAAAATAATCTCCTGCAGCCCGTGCTTTCTCTGCAAGTTTTTCATGTTGGATAACATCCAAAGTAGCAAATGCGGCGGCGGCGGCAAGAGGATTTCCACCAAAAGTGGTGCCGTGCGTTTTGGGTGGCAGCTTCAAATAATCTTTACAGACAATGGCCCCCATAGGGATGCCGTTGGCAATGGATTTTGCAAGGCACATAATATCTGGGGTAATGCCGTACTGCATACACACAAACATGCTGCCGCATCTTCCAAAACCCGTCTGGATTTCATCAACAATGAGCAGAATATTTTTCTCGTTGCACAATTTTCTGATTGCTTGTGCATACTCTTTTGTTGCAATGTGCACACCGCCCTCGCCTTGCACAAGTTCTAAAATAATCGCAGCAGTGTTTTCAGTAACTGCTTCAGTTAATGCTGCAATGTCATTAAAGGGCACATGCTTAAATCCGGGTACCAGCGGCTCAAACAGTTTTGTATATTTAGAATTCCATGTTGCAGACATGCTGCCAAAAGTCCTGCCATGGAATGCATTTTGCATGGCAATGATTTCTGTTTTTCCAGAAACACCTCTGGCAATTTTGAGTGCGCCTTCAATGCTTTCTGTTCCAGAGTTGCAAAAGAATATTTTCTTCATACCCTCTGGCGTTACAGACGCCAGTTTCTCAAAATATAAAGCACGGGTATCATTATACAGCCCGCCGTAGGCGTGGATAAGTTTTTCAGACTGCGCCCGAATAGCCTGCACTATAGCAGGGTGGCAGTGGCCGGCATTCATAGAACTAACACCAGACATGCAGTCTATGTATTCCTTGCCTTTATCATCCCAGACTTTCGTGCCTTTACCTTTGACGATGCACAGTCCTTTCTTGGGAATCACACCAAAATCGTATGCCTGCTCAAGGGAAATGTAGTCCATCCTTTTTCCTCCAATAACACTTAAATATAACTTCTTGTTTTTATAGTAACATGGTTTCCGTAAGCCACTTGGTACAAAAGTACGTCAGCCAAAAACCACTGCTCATGGAGGGAATAAGCCAGGATGTTATAAGTTTTACGCATTTGGCTGATCAACTCCACCCCGTCATTGAGAAAGAACTTGGCAAGAAAGCGCACCTTCCGGCCATCATCATGGCACTGCGCAGGTTTTCTGAAAGTATGAAAAAGAAGGAATATGTGCGCAATTTTGATTTCCATTCAGAGATAGTCATGAAAACAAATTTGTGCGATATCTGCGTGGTCAAGACCCCGTCTCTCTTTAAGAAAATCAACAAGCTCTATGACCTTGTAGATTCAGATAAGGGAGACACCCTCAATATCATCCAGGGAAATTATGAGGTTACATTTGTGTTTAATGAGAAGCATCTTGGGGCTGTGAAGAAGGCGCTTTCTGGAGAGAAGATCCTTAATGTGGAGAAGAATTTGGTGTCGCTTGCGTTAAGCTACCCCAACGAATTTTTGCATACGCCCGGCATCATTGCGCGTGCTTCCAGAACGTTATTTTGGGAGAACATCAATGTGTTTGAAATAGTTTCCACCATGACTGAACTAAATTTTATCATCGCTAAAGGCGATGCAACCAAGGCGTATGAAGCACTGCAAGGTTTGTTTGGTGAAAGTTAGCGGCTGGGTCGATATCTGCTGACAAAGAAATTAAGATACGGCAAGACATCTTTAAATGGAGTTACCGGATAGCAGACTGTTCCACCCAGATGAGTTGTTGCTGTCAGTGCCACAGAAAGACGCATTTTATCATCTTCTGAAAGGCGTCGTGCCAGATTGCCAGAGCCGCTCACCATCAGTATATCATCTTGGCGAACCATTGAAATATACGGGGGAAATTGACTAAGCCGATTGAGGAAGCCGTTATCTGGTTCCCTGCCTTCATCTATTCGTTCGGCATTGTATTAACTAAGATACTTTAATATAGTAGTTCTTCTTTTCTCTTGGTTGACAGAGGTGTATCAACCATGGCGAGACCAAAAGGAAAAATAAAAGTTGTTTGTCAGAACAAGTCCTGTGAACTTTTCCGGA
>JACRKK010000080.1 GCA_016219795.1 Candidatus Woesearchaeota archaeon
ACTCAGACAAAGACTTGGAAGATTGGTGAGAAAAACATGTTCATTCTCCAAATCTCTTGAAAACCATAACAAAGTTATTGGGCTATTTCTTCAAGAAAGAAATATGGAGCGTTTATCAGTCAAATGATAACACTTCCAAAAGATGATATAAATAGTCAAGCTAATTTAAATGCCAAGGACGAAACTCTTAAAGACTATGGTGCCATTTTTGGCGGTGCGACGGATGTGCTTCGCACATCCTGCTCGCCACTCCGTGGGAGCCTACCCTCGGCTCGCCGCACGCCACTACGGCGCTTGATGTGATGGGGGTGGCACATAGGACGAAGTCCGTCAAGCCGCCGTAATCGTGGCCGTGCGGCAAATCTTCACCACTGCAAACTAGTCAAGACATCTTTCTCGACATAGGCACCTAATTCAGAAATATTTAAATAGCAGTATTTCTTATGCCGCCGGGGCAGGTTGCCCAAAGACTGGGAAGCGTCCCAGGAGGTAGGTTTCCATGGAACGATACAGCAGTGATGACGACGACGATTTTGACGATGATGATGGTGGCTGGGATTAAAGATCCCATCTTCCTTTTCTTTTTCTAATCTCTTGCAAAAAAGTAGAACTCTATTCTCTAATGCCCGCCATGTCCTCCATGGCCGGCGCCTTCAGTCTTGATAACTTCGTGCCGCTTCACTTCATTAATCTTGAGATCTTTCTGCTGATCTTTTAGCTCTTTTACCACAACGGTTGCCTCTTTGCCATCTCCCTCATAGTCAACACCTTTCTCCTCATAGAAGCAGTGGTCACAGCAGTGCTTGGCATATCCTCCCTCATCCTCTTTAAGATGGAGGGTATCTGCCCATTTGTTGCAGATATCACATATATGGGTATCAGTCTCCTGCGACAGAAACCATTTGAATGAGCGCATTATAACAGCCCCTGCAGAACGTGAAGATAATTGGCTACATCCATCCCCTTTTTGGTGAAGGTAATCAGTTTCATCCTACCTTGCTTTTCAAAGACAAGCAAATCTGCTTTCTCAAGCAGGGAAAGAACCTTAACCACATGAGAATACGTGCAATCGACACTTTTTGCAAGTGCGCTTGCATATACGCCACCCTTCGCGTTCTTGATGGCAAGGATGATCCGAGCAGGTTTTTCACGGAAAATGACGCTGAATATGATGGATTGCTTCATACGTCTGGCTAAGTGGATACTTCTATTTATAGTTTGCGATAGTTATATTGTATTAACTAATTTTAACAAAATATTTATATGGGCGTAGATGTTCCAACCCTATATGGAAAATGTCATCATTCTCGGATCTGGCTGTGCAGGTTTCACCGCTGCCATCTATGCAGCACGCGCCAATCTAAGTCCTCTGGTTCTTGGGGGTCTTGAATCCGGAGGCCAGCTTATGCTCACCACAGAAGTGGAGAACTTCCCTGGGTTTCCGGAAGGGATTATGGGACCTGAACTTATCGCAAACATGCGTAAGCAGGCAGAGCGTTTTGGTGCGCGTTTTGATGACGTTAACGCAACCAGTTTTACGGTGAAAGACAAGCACCTTGAGCTTGGAACAGAAAATGGGGTTTTGCAAACTAAGACACTGATTATTGCTACAGGTGCTTCTGCTAAGATGCTGGGCATTCCTTCAGAAAAACAGTATCTTGGCAGAGGAGTCAGTACTTGCGCAACCTGTGACGGATTTTTCTATAAAGACAAAGAAATCATTGTGGTGGGAGGCGGGGATAGCGCGTGCGAAGAAGCCCTTTTCCTCACTAAATTTGCAAAAAAATTGACTATCGTGCATCGTAGGGATGCTTTTCGCGCAAGCAAGATCATGCAGGACCGCGTTTTTGCAAACAAAAAAATAACCGTAGTCTGGAACAGCGCAGTTGAAGAAATCCAGGGTGACGGAAAAAAAGTGAGTGGCGTAACCCTGAAAAATATAGAAACGGGCAACGTAACCCATCTGCAAGTGGATGGTATTTTCATAGCCATTGGCCACACACCAAACACCAGGATATTTGGCAACCAGATCAAGGTTGATGACCATGGATTCATCATCACCGACAAGCACTCTCATACTAATATCTCTGGAGTCTTTGCAGCAGGAGATGTGCAGGATCCTGTCTTTAAGCAAGCCGTCACTTCAGCAGGCACTGGATGCCAGGCAGCCATGGAAGCGGAAAAATATCTGGAACGATACATTTAAATAATAACCAACTCTAAAAAACCGCATGGTGGACATCTTTCTGGAAATTGGGGTTCTTATCATTGTTGCCAGTATATTTGCTTTTGTGCTTCAGAGAATAAAGCAACCGCTGATTCCTGCCTACATTGCCACCGGTGTCCTTCTTGGGCCAGGCTTCGGACAACTTTTGGGCCTTCTGGGCATCACTGGCTTTGCAGGATTCATCACCAACACAGAACTGATACGCAATCTCTCAGAAATGGGCATTGCCTTTCTCCTATTCATTGTGGGTCTGGAGATTGATTTCAAGAAACTCAAAGACGTTGGCCTTGTAAGCTCTCTTGGCGGCTTTATCCATGTTCCTCTCATTGGTGCAGGAGGTTTTTTCCTTGCAAAACTGATGGGGTTGTCAACCATTGCTTCTTTCTATATGGGCACTATTCTTGCCTTCAGCAGCACCATGGTTGTGGTGAAAATACTTTCGGATCGCAAGGAGATTGACACGTTGCATGGAAGAATCACTATTGGTTTCCTCTTAATGGAAGACGTTGTTGCTGTCCTTGTCCTTGCCACCATGTCAACCTTACAGGACTTCTCATTCATTGTCTTTGGCATTGCGCTGCTCAAGGGTGTCTTTCTCGGAGCCCTGGTGCTCCTTATCACCTGGTATATCCTTCCGCCGCTGTTCAAATTTGCTGCAAGAACCCAGGAACTTTTGTTCCTGCTTGCTATCAGCACCTGTTTTCTCTACTCCCTTCTTGCAAAGTATGTGGGATACCTTCTCTACTGGATTCTGCAGCTTCCGGTTGCTGCCTCCCTTCTTTCTGCAGGAGCTCCTGAGCTTGTGAAGCCAGGCTTTCCTATCGTCATTGGTGCATTCATGGCCGGCCTAGGACTGGCAAACCTACCCTACCGTCTAGAAATTATAGGTCGAGTGAAACCGCTCAAAGACTTCTTTTCCACGCTTTTTTTTGTGAGTTTGGGAATGGAGCTGGTATTTATTAATGTAGGTCATCTTACGCTTCCACTTATTTTCTTCACCCTTTTTGTGCTCTTGATAAAACCCCTCCTCCTTCTGCTGGTGGTGGCAGTTTTTGGCTATACCAAAAGGACCTCATTCTTTACAGGACTTTCCCTTGCACAGATCAGCGAATTCTCGCTCATTATTGCTGCTCAAGCATTCATACTTGGCCAGATCCCTCAGGAAATCTTTTTAATCACTGTGGCGCTTGCAGTTATCACCATTGCTACCACAACGTACCTTCTAAAATATAAGGATAGGATTTATGCCTTTGCTTCACCATTCCTTGGCTTTGTTGAGAAGTTTGCACACCCGTCCAAAAGCCTTGCATACCTTCCCCTAGATATTGACAAAGAAGTTGTGCTTGTTGGCTATGACCGGCTTGGTTTCAACATTTTCCGAACGTTGAAAAAACAGCGGAAAAATTTTGTGGTTGTCGACTACAATCCGGATATCATTAAACACCTTATCCGGGACAGGGTGCATTGCATCTATGGAGACATTGCAGATCCGGAAATTCTTGAACGCATTAATCTCAAGAAAGCAAAGATTGTCATCTCCACCATAACTGATAAAAATGCAAGCCTCCTTCTTATAAAAAAAGCAAAGCACGCAAACAGGGCTGCGGTTGTTTTTGTTACAGCCCATTTTGTCGAAGATGCCCTCAACCTCTATGATGCAGGTGCTGACTATGTCATCCTGCCACATTTCCTGGGTGGTGAAAGAGTATCTCTTATTCTTGAAGAAATTTCAGTGGATATTAGCAAAGTATTAAAAAACAAGATCAATCACATCAACGAATTGCACACCAGGGTGGTGCATGGACATCAGCATCCCCAACACCTATCATGATAACTACTAAACAAGTAGCGGAATTGCGCTCCCAAGCTATGGCACTAAAGCCAGCAGCCTGGATAGGAAAGGCAGGCATTCATGATACTGCTGTTGCTGAGATAAGAAAGCAGCTCAAGAAAAGGCGGCTTGTCAAGGTTAAGTTTCTCAACACTTTTCTTGAAGGTCACGATAAAAAGCAACAGGTAATAGATTTGGTGCATCGCTGTGACGCCACACTTGTCCAGCAAGTGGGGAACATGGTAGTGCTCTATAAATAGCAGTACCTCATTTTATTTTTTCAGTTTTGGGTGCTGGTGATGTGGGTGGTGTTTTACCCAGGTGACGCTTGCTATCATTGCCAGAGCAAGTATACCTATGATAATTCCCAACGAGAGGAATATGGAGATATGGATAAAGTCTTCTACCAACATCTTCACACCGATAAACATGAGAATGATTCCCAAACCATAGTTTAGGTAATGGAAATAATCATGGGCCTTGAGGATGACAAAATACAGAGACCTTAAGCCAAGGATTGCAAAAATATTGGATGTAAAAACGATGTAGGGGTCTGTTGTTATACCAAAAATGGCAGGAATAGAATCCAGCGCAAAGGCAAGGTCGGTGACTTCAATGACCACAAGAACAACAAAGAAAAGCGTTACCATGGTCTTCCCATTACGTCTGACAATCAATGCGCCATCATGGTGATCCCGTGTTACATGCACAATCTTTCTGATCATTCTGACCACAAGACTGTCGTGAGGGTCATACGTCTCTTCTTTTTTCCGAATGATATTGATTCCCCCATAAATCAGGAATAACCCAAATAGGTAGAGGATCCAATGGAACTTGGTAATCAGAACTGCACCAATTCCAATCATCAATCCTCGCATGAGCAGTGCTCCAACAATGCCCCAAAACAGAATCTTGTGCTGGTATTTTGGCTCTATTTTGAAACTGAGGAAAATCAGGAGAATGACAAACAGATTGTCAACGCTCAATGATTTTTCAAGGATGTAGCCTGCAAGGAACTGCACTGCTGGTTTGCTTCCAAATTCAAACCAGAGAAACAGATTGAAGAGCATGGACATAGAAAACCAGACTGCACTCCAGAATAATGCCTCTTTGATGGAGAGCGTATGCTTTTTTTGTTGAAAACACCAAGGTCAAGAATTAAGAACACGGCGACTAGTGCTAAAAAACCTAACCACATAAATATTGGCGAAACGCCAGGAATTGTTATCATCGTGCCCTTAGGCAGCGACCACTTTTATCTTTTTGACCTTATTTGCCTCGGTCTTGAGATTGACCAGCTTGTAATTTTCTATTTTATTTGCTTTTGCCCAAGTATGTGCTGCCTCTTCGGTTGCAAACGTCTTTGGCCTACTTTTGCGGCCTCTTCCTGTTGCATATTTGTCATATCGAATCGTATAGAGTGTGCTTCCCATAGTATTCACCTTTCAAAGGCTCTTAAGCAAGGATGCTGTCTGCTGCGCAGAAGCCAAAAGCTCCTGCAATGTCTCCCTGCCTAACGACAGTTTGATGATCTGTTCTACGCCTTTTCTTCCTAAAAGAACAGGCACCCCTACATAAATGTTTTGGATTCCGTAGGTTCCTTCGAGATAGGCGCATACGGGCAGGATACGTTTGCTGTCTTCAAGGATGGCTTGGGCCATTACAGCAGCAGCAGCACCAGGCGCATAGTAGGCACTGCCTGTCTTCAGAAGAGCGACAATTTCTGCACCTCCATTCTTGGTGCGCTGTATCATCTGGTGTATTGTTTCAGGTGATGTGAGTTCCGCGAGAGGAACGCTTCCCACCATCGTATGTTCGGGTAAGGCTACCATCGCATCTCCGTGGTTGCCAAGGACAGTGCTATGGACATCCAAGACAGCGACATTCAGATGCTGGGCTATGCATGTCCGCAAGCGTGCGGTGTCAAGGACGCCTGCCATACCCATGACTCGCTCTTTTGGGAATCCCAGAGCCTTGAGAGCAACGTGGCACATGGCATCCAATGGATTGGTAACCATAATGACAATGGCATTTGGGCAGTGTATTTTGATGTGGCTGCATACTTCTCCTATAATCCTTGCATTGATCTTCAGAAGGTCTTCCCGCGTCATACCTGGTTTTCTTGCAACACCTGCGGTGATGATAACCACTTCTGCATCTTTGATAGCGGTGTAGTCCATGGAACCAGTGATTTTAGCTGGGGATTCAAAAACGGCAGTAGATTGCTGGATATCAAGCGCCTTACCTTCTGCAATGCCAGGTACTACATCCACAAGGGTGATGGTATAAGGTTTTCTGGCAAGCACAAAAGCAGCAGTGCTGCCGACGTTTCCAGCGCCGATGATTGCTACCTTTTTCATGGCAGTTGGGTTGTTGATTGCTATTATATAAATGTTGCTTTGCTCATTGAGGCAAAAGCATTTAAAGTATTGTCTTCTCTTGAGGGTAATATGCATATTGACGAAATAAGAACGGTACTCCATCCTGCCCTATTTGTCATCCAGTCCAAGGAGATTACTGAACTGCGGCCGGCCCAGTCCAAGGCAATAAATGCTGGCCTCCTTAAAGGAAAGAATATCCTGGTCTGCACGCCTACAGCGTCAGGAAAGACCCTGATTGCCGAGCTTGCGATGCTTGAGGCAGTCTTGAGCGGAAAAGGAAAAGCCATCTACATTGCACCACTCAAAGCGCTTGCGTCGGAAAAATACAAGGCGTTTTCCAAGAAATACAGCACGGTTGCAAAAGTGGCACTCTCCATTGGAGAATTGGATAGTGCTGATTCGTATCTTGAGTGCTATGACCTGATTATGTGTACTGCAGAGAAGCTTGACAGCCTGCTGCGGCATCACTGCCCCTGGTTATCTTCGGTGCGGGTGGTTGTCGTGGATGAAATCCACCTCTTAAACGACCCGGAGCGGGGGCCCACCCTTGAGATTCTCATGACGCTTTTGCGCATGCTTCTGCCCAAGATGCAGCTTATCGGGCTTTCTGCAACCATTGGGAATCCGGAAGAGCTTGCCTCATGGATGCAGGCAACTTTGGTGACGGACAGCTGGAGGCCTGTCACGCTTGAGAAAGGCATTTATTTTGAGGGTGAGCTTGAGTTTGTGTAGGTTTTTTCTGCAATAATTTCTTTTTTCTCTCTGTAGGATTGAACCTTTCCCTTAATGAGGATGGCATCTCCTTCTTTGGCGTCAACTCTGTCAAAGGAGATGATGGGTACGAGTTCCAGTCTCTGTACTATCAGCCGCGTTACATTGTTGGTTACGGAAATGTTGGTGATAATCCCCTGGACCGTTATTTCCTGATCTTCCTCCAGAAGCGAAAGCGGCTGGGTGTTTATGTCTTTGGGAAGCATGCCTGCAAGAATGTAGAGTATGCATATCCCTGCCACTGCGCATCCTAACGCTATCTTGAATAGATGACCTTCATTCATGGAGGGGAGAATCAGGATGTTCCCTTAATATGTTTTTTTCAGAAAAATCCGAAAGGTTTACGGTTTGTGCACAAGTTTCACTACAGAATCTTCAAGGGATGCTTGGTGTACGGAGCGGATGCGTGCCTTATTCTTGACGAGTATGGCGATGACTTCCGGTGTCTTGTCTTTATCGGAGAAGGTGATGGTGAGTGTGTTTGCTTCTGATGCAACGGTAGCATCTTTCAATGTTTTGAGAATGGATACAAAACTGCCTGCAGCCTGTTCAAGTGTTATGGCAACACTGTTCTGTTGCTGGAGAAATGTTTTGAGTTTTTCCTGTACGATGAGCTTACCTTCCTGCATGATGATGACCTCATCGCACAACTGTTCTAGTTCTGCAAGATTATGGCTGCTGATGAAGAGCGTTGCTTTTTTCCGAAGTTGGAGAAGCTGTTGTTTGAGGTGATGTGCCATGCCTGGATCCAGGCCTGCGGTCGGCTCGTCTAGGATGATTAATCTTGGCGTTCCCAAAATTGCCTGAGCAATGCCTACTATCTTTCGCTGGCCGTGGGAGAGCTGGCCGGTTTTTCTGTCCTGTAGTTTAAATAGCTGCAGAAGTTTTTTTCCTTCTTCTTTTGCTTCAGTTTTTGTGTAGCCTTTCAATTTACCATAGAGGGTGAGATGGTCAAGTGCTGTCCGCTGGGGATGCAGCTGCGCATCCTGGGGAAGAAATCCAATATCCTTGTTTGCTGCCTCTGGCTTTTTGCCAAGCACAAGAACTTCTCCTGCACTAGGTTTTATGAGGCCGGTGAGCATGCCCATGGTTGTTGTCTTTCCTGCGCCGTTGGGGCCGATAAGGCCTGTGATGCTTCCTTCTTTTATAGTGAAGGAAAGGTTATCTACTGCTGTGAACTTTCCAAATCTTTTGGTGATGCTCCTTGCTTCAACAATCACAGGATATCAGTCCTCCAGAACAGGATGAGGCCCAAAATTCCATAGCCTAATGCAAAGAGGGTCAGCCCAAGGTAGACTGGCGTAAGATGGGCGTACCAGAATAGCGAGAGGTAATAAGGGGAGGTGAACCGAAGGATGACTAGGATGATGAGTGCCAGCAGCGAAATATAGAGGGTTCTCTGCGGTTTTTTGAAAAGGACAGAGAATAGAAACGCGAGGGAGAGGAATGCTGCTGCATAGACTAAGAGATACAATGCATAGGACAAAACTGTTATCCAGGGGATGGGGTCTGCGGAGAAGATGCCCCCCACCAGAAAAAGCAAGGTTGGTACGCTGATGATGGTGAGAAGCGCTGCATATTTGGCCAAGAATATTGTCTGTCGTGAGGTCCTATACGCTAGGTATTTCATGGAGCCGGTGGCCAGTTCACCGGCGATGCTGTCGTAACTTACAACGATGATGAGGATGGGCAGGAGGATAAGACTTAGGAGGACAACAGCATAGAATGCAAGGGGGAGTTCCGGCAAGGCAAGGTAGCTGCCAAACGGCTCAAAGAGGTTCCCCAGTTTAATGCCTGCAAAAAGGACAGCAAGATAGACGGCAAGAAGCACGATGATTTTTTTGCTTTTGAATGCTTGCTTTACCTCATCTCCATAGAGGATTCCAAAATCGCGCATGGTGTGCATGCGTTTTCCAGATGGCAGGGATTATATAAAATCTGTGTTTTCTACCTGGTTTTGGCCTATCTGGTCGTTGCAGCGTACTGTTGGAATGCTTTGATGGATGCTGCAACAGGAAGCTGCCCAAAAACAGGTTCTGTTCCCCTATATTTTACTTGTTCTGGTTTCGCAAGCGAGCCGGCAATGTCAAGATGCAAGAGCTCTTTATCGGTGAATGCTTTGAGGAAGTGGTAGCCGTCAAATGCACCACCGGGTCCGTCAGACATATTAGCCACATAATCCTTGCCAAACATGCTTTTCCTTAATCTTGCTGGCTGTTCTGGTTGCGGCTGGAGATGGAAAAAACGCTGGCAGGTCTCGTCGCCAGCGTCAATGAACTGTCTTATAAATCTGGTAGATCTTCCGTCTTTTTCATACTCATTTGCAATGATGCCGCCTCTATATGAATTGCCACCTGCGTTTGCCATAGATCCCGTCAATGTTGAGAAGTCAACCATATACTCCACATCTTTGTCCATGTCTGCCAGTACAACAGCGGTCGACATTGCTACTCTTCCTTCTGCATCAGGGTGGACGACAACAAACGGGGAGTATGGTTTGCCACTAGCATTGTTGCCCATGGTATATATAGATCCCGGCTTGAAAGCGTTTGCATCAATGTTGTTCTCAGAGATGGTAAAGTAGAAATCAATGTTGATGGGGGTGTTTGTTCTTGCAAGTCCCTCCATAAGGCCAAGGACAGTTGCTGCTCCTCCCATGTCTCCATTCATCTCTGCCATAGAGGGGTATGGTTTAGGATAGTACCCTCCTGTGTCAAATGTTATTCCCTTGCCGATAACCGCTATTTTTTTCTTTGTGCGGGTATCTCCTCTGTAGGAGACGCGGACCAGTGCAGCCTCTTTGCTTCCCCTTGCAACAGCAGCAAGTCCCGCATAAGGGTGGTCTTGCTGGTGCTCCATGAGTTCCTCTTTTTTTACAACCTCTTCTACCTTCAGCGAATCGTATCTTCCTGCAACTTTTGTAATGGCATCTACTAGTTTATATGGAGTTATGATGTTACTTGAGGCTTCAAGCAGCAGCCTGACGTTGCTTTCTGTTGCTACAATATCTGCAGCAGACTTGAATGCAGCTTTGTAAGATTCCTCTTCTGGAGCTAAGAACCGTATCTCTTTTAGGTGGGAGTCGTTTTTGCGGAAGGGTGAGAGTGTTCTTGTTCCCTGATAGCCAGAACTTGCTGCAGCATAAGTGATGGTCTCCACAAGCTGGTCATTTGAGAAGCGGGTTCTGGTGCTGTCAAGCATCATATCAAGGGCAATTGTTTTGGGTACACCAAGTTTCTCCACTTCCTGGATGCCTGCGCCCACTGCGTTTCGGAGGACTTCAAGCGGGTAGTGAGGAGAATGGCCGTTGGGTTCGTTCCAGAATTTTTTCTTGCCCAGGCCAACTACTGCGTACATCCGCCCATTAGCATCAAGCAATCTTGCAGCACCCTCTTTTCCTAATTTTTTTGCTCCGCCATATTTTTTCATTGACTCTTTGAGAGCTTTGAGTGTCCTGTTGGAGTGCACGTTTAATTCTGGATTTAGGCTGTCGAGGTCTTTATCGTCTTCAAAGAGGCCGATGATGTATACACCATTCTCTTTTGTGTTGAAAAAATCATGTCCGCCAGAAAGAAGTGTATGATCAAGAACAACAGGAATATCAGGTATTGGGTTTGCTAATCTGTCTTCCAGACTTGGTGTAGTCATATATATCCCCCCCTCCAATTCTGGAAAGAGAGTATTGGGCATTATAAAAATATTGTCTTTTTTCTGAGGAGAAATTTGTTACTGTCTTTCGGCAAAACAACTGGAAAAACCACAGCACTTAAAAAGAGGAGCTATTTTCTGAGAATTAGCTGCTGATCAATTATCTGCGGGCAAAGTAGACGAAGTCTACAGGCCCGCAGCAGTAAAAATCGGAAAGTTCGGTGGATTTGGCGTAGCCAATATCCACCTTGACTAAATTGCCAGCTGATTTTTCAGCTGCGGGGATGCCAGAGCGGTCAAATGGGACAGGCTTAGGACACAAATCATACCCAGGTGTGATGAGCGGAAACGCAATGACTGTAAGACACCTGTTGGCTTAGTGCCTACGTGGGTTCAAATCCTACTCCCCGCATTATTTCATCCAGGAGTTGGAGCATCAGTAGCCCCTTCAATAAAGGATGTTACTGGGCGTCGTGTGGCTTTATGCCGCACACTTTCCCCCAGCACTTTTGTAAAGGGCTGGTGGTAATCCTACTCCCCGCATCTCTTTTTTTGATTAAGTGATAGCATACAAGACTAAAACCCACCTGATTATGCTGCCAGCGTGATGTTATCATAATAATAGTTGAATATCCATTCCCAAACCGTGCCTGCTTTTGCCCACTCCTGGCTGCCCCATTGGGTCATTTGGAGTCCATCTACTTTTGAACTATTACCGGCTTGTCCATCAAAATAGCGTGCTTCAAGAAGATCATTATTTTTTAATGCGTAGAAGTCCCAAGTCGTATCTACTGCCTTATCACCCCGACTATTATTGCTGTTCTCAAAATACATTTGATCACAGGTGAAGTCGACAACGTCGGCGCCGGTCTCTGGCCATTTTTGATCAGTATAAAACCGAATTGTGTACCAGGGAGCTAACTTAGCAGCTACCGCACCTGACCTTAAACTTTCCGTCATCCAAAAAGTAGGTCCAGTCCATTCATTAGGTAAGACGTCTTTAACGTATTCTTTGAAGTCAACCGTTTTAAGATAAAAGCCAGGAGTGCCTGTAAGAATCTGATCATTAATATATGCATCTAATCCTTGCAGACTTCCATTACCATATACAGCAACCATCTTGCTTTCACATTCTGCTTTATCAAAATAGCTAAATCCTGTAACAGCAACGGTAATGTTTTTTGGAGAGTGTAACATTTCACCTAATCCTTGGGATGAAAACATTACTAAGAAGAGTAGTGATAATATACACTTTCCAAAACAGTGAATTCCATTACATTTCATATAACTACCCTGTGTTGGTGTTCCTAAAGCCTATGTCTAGGATATAAACATTGTTTTCAAGCATTTGTAGACCGCCTGAATTAAGGTACCCCGTAATTCCTAGTGGACCACTTTTCTCTATTTGGATATTATCACCTAAATCCTCTTGTATTTTTGCTGTTATTTCAGTTGATTTATTCCATGCTTCTACTCTAAACCGAATGCCTATTGGAACAAATTCTTGCTCTTGAAGCTTTTTATATAACGAATGGCATTGTATTAACTAAGATACTTTAATATAGTAGTTCTTCTTTTCTCTTGGTTGACAGAGGTGTATCAACCATGGCGAGACCAAAAGGAAAAATAAAAGTTGTTTGTCAGAACAAGTCCTGTGAACTTTTTCGGAAAGA
>JACRKK010000081.1 GCA_016219795.1 Candidatus Woesearchaeota archaeon
AACCTCGCTCACATCTGCGCCAGCTAAATCCCTGATGGTTGCAAATCCTGCACCAGCAAGCCTCCTCTCATAGGCTCCTGCCCCGCTAATCACGGCAGTGCTCATCCCAAGCAGCTCTCTTGGGTTTTTGGTCTTGTAGGGCAGGCTCAGATATATACCGCGCAACTCTCGCAGCTCTACTCCCTCTAACATGCCTTTGATTCGAAGGATAAATGAGGGGAATATGTTTTTCAACCATGCCCTTCCTTCAACGGCAATTTTAGCTGTCTTCTGCGAGACTGCTGTGGATGCGCTCTTGAGTAATATAAAGGGATATAAAACTCTCTCCTTTGTAACTATCCTGCGCAATTTTCTTCCAATTAGCACTGCCCATACTACAAGCAAAATTCCAACGACATAGGGCAGTGCCGCGGCTATAAGCGCATACAAGCTTATTGGTGGGGGTTTTACTGGCTCAGCTTCTTTCGGAACAACTGTGATAAAAATCGGGGCAGCCGTCGCAGTATAAATATTTAGGGAAGCGTCCTCATAGGTTACCTCTAATTTGGGAAGCTGGTAGGTTGCATTCTCCGGAATTGCCAGCTTAGCTGCTCTGAGTTTATAGGAAATACTTATAGATTCACCAGACTTAAGCTCGCCGCTCCATTCAGTACTCCCCTCTGCCAATTCCAAGCCTTGTGGAATCGAATCCTTAAAATGCACCTTACTTGCCTTACCTTCTCCGAGGTTTTGTATTTTTATATCGACTGCAGTGCTGTCTCCCTCCACAACGACAGGATTTGCAGCAGATTTCGCTGCACTCAACTTCGGTAATTTTGGTACCTCGACCACGGGCTGCATTTTTTTGAAGAAATACACATTGTTGTCGTAGGAGCCTGCGACCGTATAATTTCCGTCCTCAGAAGTTGCGACTGAGGAAACGTAATAAGCAGTCTTGTACTTGCTGAGCAGGTTGCCTGAAGAATTAAAAAAGTAGACGTTGCTGTCTCTTGAACCGGCGGCAACGTATTCGCCGCGCGAGGACATCGCAACGTCCCAAATCTCATCGCTAGCCTTGTACTTCCACAGCAGCTTGCCCGCTGAGTCAAAGAAGTAGACGTGGTTGTCGTAGCTGCCTGCTGCAATGTACTTGCCGTCCGAGGACATAGAAACCGTCCACACACCTGAGGCAGTAGAATAGCTCCAAGTCATTACCTGCTCCTCGGCATGGGCTACCGACGCTATCAAAAGGAATGTGAACAATATTAATTTTCTCATTTTATTCTATACACCCCTCTCTCAATTTTTATAATCAAATTCCTTGCACACAGAAGCTGTAGAATATTCCAAACCCTCTGCTTGCTTATATTATACCCTGAACGTTTGACCTTCTTAACTATCATCATGAGGGTCATCGTATTTTCATGTTTAAAGGATTCTAGAACATTCCTTTCCAGCTCGTTGAGCTCCATTTTAGCACTTCCGTAATTTACGGTGTACTTTACGGTATAAAAAGCTTTCGACCACCCTGAGGGCTAGGATTGCTGAGCTAGAGAAGCGATGGCTGGCGTAATTGTGCAGTTAAGTTATCCTGCAAGTTTCAAAAATCTTGAACTTGCTTTGTATAACTTTAGGGCTAACTTCTGCCTTGCAAGAAATTCTGGAAGGGAATACAGTGCCTCTATTTCTGTGGAAGTCCCCTTCTCCACGCCCACAATAACCCAGTTCATTGATTCGTAGACTGGAGAAGTTTTATGGCTTAAGAGATACTTAGTGGTTGCTTCTGGCAACTCAGAGCCTTTTGTATACACTATGGGTGCTCCATATTCTGCTGCAATAATTACCGCATCCATGCTTGGAGCGGTGCCGTCGGTTATTACTATTGCCTTTGGATTTTCTACCTTGTCTGCCATTTTTACTGCTGTCTCGTACCTCGTATCACCCCAAATTCTTTCAACGGGCGCCATTTTTTTAAGTTCTTCTTCTACCTCGGGAGAAATTGCGGTAGGTCCGCCTACTATCACTATTTTGTCAGCTCTTAATTTTTTAATAACTCCGAGCATCACTTCTGGAACTTCGTACTGCTCTGTGAGCAGTATTGGTGCATTTATTGACCTTGCATACGCAACTGCTGCTATCCCATCTACTGGAGGGTCTCTTTTTGAAATAACGACGGTATGTACATCCGAATACTCATACTTCTTCAAAATCTTTGATGCAGCAAGATTGTACATCTCTTCGATGGAAGCTGAGCTGGTTACGGGTACGCCTCCAATCACCCTGACTACCTCAGCTACTGGAGTAACTGGCTGTGTTAGCAAGCCCCTAACTACTGGGAAAGTTGGTACTGGATACTCTCCAACTAAACTGAGCACGGGTGCAAGGGACATGGGTCCGGAGTAGAAGGTCCTGGATTCTAGCCTCTTTTCCTCTATCAGCTCTTTCAGCAGGTGCGGTGTTAGGGGACTGGTTCCTCCCTTTAGTACTGGCGGAGGAGCTGCAAAGCCACCCCCGCCGCCCGCAGCTGCTACTGGCGCTGGAAGTGGAGAAGGTGCGGAGGTTGCTGTGAAGTAGACTATCGCAGTTCCCCAGTTGTCACCGCTGTCCCTTGCCCAGATTCTTAAGTTGTGGTTTCCTACAGCAGGAGTAATCGTTGTAGTGCCGTTGTTGAAGGTTGTATTAGCTCCGCCGTCGAGCTGGTAATTGTTAGCAGCGATTGCCTCGTTTGCTCCATAGGTTAAAGTTATTGCGGTGTTGTATTCATAGGTTGTGTTGGTGGGAGAAATTATGTTTATTGTGGGGGCGACTGTATCAACTGTGAAGTAGACTATCTGAGTGCTGTTCATATTTCCAGTGCTATCGTTGGCGAAGATTCTAACGTTGTGTGTCCCTTCGTTCAAGCCAGTGAGCAGGTAGTTCCAGTTACCTGAGGTATTGGAGAGGGAATAATTCGTTGCTGCATCTAGCTGGGCTATTACACTGCCTGTATCCTCGTTTAGAGTTACGTTGACCCAGACGCTGGTCGTGGCGTAAGTCTGATTCAACGGGCTCTGCACATTGACAATGGGTGGAGTATCGACTGTGAAGTATC
>JACRKK010000084.1 GCA_016219795.1 Candidatus Woesearchaeota archaeon
CTGGCAATAGATAAGGCAGACCTCGCCTGGGTTAATAGTATTATGGGAATAGTAGATGGTTTGAACAAAGACAAAGCAGACCAGATAAGAGCCGGATTGAGAGCGGTTTTGGAGCAAGAAGATGAGTCTAAGCAATCAGAAGATTCTGTTATTACAGAAGAATCTATTTATTTAGAACCAGAGACAGGCATAGAACCTCAGCAGAAACTTGTTTATCCTGAGGGACAGGTAGCATTAGAGGTTAACCCAGAGCAAACCCTTAATGATGAGATTAAACCAAGTGATGTGGTCCAGCAGATAGTTATGGATGTGAGAGCTGCGCTAAAGGGTTTATTACGGCTTCTTATAAAAGGTGATAAAGATAAGGATAGGGATTCAAAGCAAGGGCCAGAGCAAGAGGATAAGTTTGTTGAAACTGAAGAGGCGCAAACTCAGCAGGAGAATAATAAGATTATGGGGACACTTTTTGGGCCTAAATTTCTCCTGCCGCCATTAAAGGGTATGTTCTTGATACCTCAGGCACAAACAGGGGTAAAGGTTGAAGGTAGTAAGGGTAATTCTAATTCAGCGGATAATTCTAAGGATTGGACCTCTGGTTTAACCGGCCGCAAACCAGAGAATGAAGATAAGCCGGTATCTTGCCGGATAGAGATTATTGATGGGTTATTAAAGGACCTTTGGAAGCGCAATGCAAAACACGGTCCACCTAAGACAGGGGTTGATAATTCTGTTTCTCCTACTGTCCCCGGCTCAGAAGATTCAGGTAATTCTGTCTCAGAAGTGGCAGAACCCAGTCAAATTATCGACCCTGTTAACCAAAAATCCGGAAAGAGTAATAATAGCGAACAATCTTACTTACCTCAAGTAAAAGAAAATAGTGTTTTGCGCAATACCGGTCCACCTGCAAAGGATTACAATTGCGCTGTTGCCTCACTTTTACAGCTCTTTGTTGAAGTATCTGCTTCTATTTCCCTTTCCCAACTTCTTTCTGATCTTCTCCCTGTAGAATTAGTTAAAGCCCTTGCTCCTTATACTGATGAAGATGGCCAAACCTCAATGTTGGGTATTCAGCAGGTTGCGGCTGAATATGGCTTAAATCTTTCTGCTGTCAGACTTGTCTATAAGGAATTACAGCAATTAGAATCTCCTATCATTGTCCATTTAGACCAAAAGAATGGTTTAGGTCATTATGTGGTGGTTTTTGAAGTTACCGATGATACAGTTAGCTATATAGATAAGGGGGTTGAAAAAACCGTATCAAAAGAGGAGTTTCTTGGTCAGTGGACAGGGTTTGCTCTTGTTACTGAAAGAGAAAAAACAACCGAGGCTTTAACCCCTTCCGAGACGCAAGAGATAAAAGGAGCAGCAGCGCAAGAGGAGCCTGCTCTTGACGGGAAAGACTATGCCCCAGGAGAGTTCATCGTTAAGTTTAAGCCTGGAATGAGTACCAATACGATTGCTGAGGTAAATTCAGAATATAACTGCTCAGTGCTTTCTATCAACCAGGTTGTTGGTTTTATGAGACTAAAGGTTCCTGAGGGAAAGACAGTGGAGGAGATGGTTCAGATATACAGCAGTATGCCTAATGTAGAGTATGCTGAGCCTAACTATATCGTCCGTGCTTCTTGGGTGCCTAATGACCCTCTCTATTCATCCCAGTGGAATTTGGATAATCCCGTATATGGTGGAATCAATATGGAAAGAGCATGGGACATTAACAGGGGGGGAAACAGCAATGTCATAATAGCGGTGATAGATACTGGTGTGGCTTATGAAAATTACTCTGTGTATTATCAAGCACCAGAGTTAGTCGGGACCAGGTTTGTGCCAGGCTGGGACTTTGTTAATAATGACTCTCATCCTAACGATGATGCTGGCCATGGAACTCATGTTACAGGCACCATTGCTCAGGCTACCAATAATGGAATAGGTGTGGCTGGGATAGCCTTTGGTTGTTCTATTATGCCGCTGAAGGTATTGGATGCGCTGGGTAGTGGCTATGATTCTGATATTGCTGACGCAATTATATATGCGGCTGATCATGGAGCTGATGTTATCAATCTAAGTTTAGGTGGACCTTTTCCTTCTCTAACCTTGAAAAACGCGCTTGCCTATGCCTATGGGAAAGGAGTAACTATTGTTGCTGCCGCGGGCAATGATGGTGCCACAGGAAATCTCCCTAACTATCCGGCTGCTTATGATGATTATGTTATCGCTGTGGGTGCCACCGGATACAATGAAACGGTTACCTCTTTTTCCAATAGAGGTTCATATGTGGATTTAGCGGCTCCGGGTGATAAAATATTGCAGCAGACCTTTGATGCCCCTAACTACAATGATTGGGATTATTGGTACTATTCAGGAACTTCTATGGCTACTCCGCATGTAAGTGGAGTAGCTGCTTTGTTAATTGCCTCGGGGAAAGCTACTACCCCTGATGAGGTTAGAAATATTTTACAATCTACGGCTGAAGATCACGGCCCAATCGGACGGGATGATGCATATGGCTGGGGAATATTAGATGCTTATGCTGCCTTGAGTTATAATGGGACACCGAATAGTCCACCGGTAGCTAATGTCGGCGGCCCATACAGCGGGACAGTAGGTAGCGCGGTTCAATTTGACGGCTCACTTTCCTCTGACCCGGATGGGGATACCTTAACTTATCGTTGGGACTTTGGCGACGGCTTTACTGGGACAGGAGTGCGTCCTACGCATACCTACACTGCGGCTGGGACCTATCCTGTTACCTTGGTGGTTAATGATGGCAAGTTAGATTCTACGCCTTCATCTACTACAGCTACGATTACGGTAGCCCCGGTTAACCGGAAACCGGTAGCTAATGTCGGCGGCCCATACAGCGGGACAGTAGGTAACCCGGTTACATTTGATGGCTCAGGTTCCACTGACCTGGATGGGGATCTCTTAACTTATCGTTGGACCTTTGGCGACGGCTTTACTGGGACAGGAGTGAGACCTACGCATATCTACACTGCGGCTGGGACCTATCCTGTTACCTTGGTGGTTAATGATGGCAAGTTAGATTCTACGCCTTCATCTACTACAGCTACGATTACGGTAGCCCC
>JACRKK010000083.1 GCA_016219795.1 Candidatus Woesearchaeota archaeon
GGCAAAAGCCAATTCTGTCCTTTGAATGATTGAATATATGTCATTAAATCACCTCTTTTTATTGACGAGAAGTTAGGTATTTATAGATGAGAGCAAGTATAAATACTTTGTTAATTGTGGGACGGCCTCTTTAGGGTGGGGTAGGACACCGACGGCGGATTTTTATGACATCATTAAACAGGCAGAACTTACCCTGGAACAATTTGAAGAATTGAGGTAACTGTGTACATTTTTTCTAAAGTGATGCATATCTCATTATGTAACACTCCCTTTGGTCTATGACCGGCACAAATTTGGCAAGATGCGCCTTTAGCGCATCCACTGGCTTTAGCTTTCGTAATTTATCGTCGTATTGCACCTGAGTCTGCTCAATTTTTTTGGTGCAGGCGTATTTGGAAAGATTGGAGAGCGCAAAGTCTTCAGAAATGACGTAACCCTCATTTTGTTCATGGATGAATCCTTTTTCTGTGAGGATGTGGAGTACTTCTTTGACATCAAAGCCACCGCCCATTTTCTTCATAAGTTGTTCAAAGGTGAATTTTGTAAGATAGTAGGCTTGTTCCAAAAGCCGCATTTCCTGTGATGAGAGGGTGTTGAGGTGGGGAAGCCTCTTGGTGGCAAAACTTTGCACATCTACAACCAGCATGCCTTCCACAGCTTCCAGGAGGAGATTGTATTGCTGGTCCTTGTCCTGGCAGAGAAAAAGATAAGCAGGCACCAGTATGGTCTTTAGTTTTACTCCTTGTATTGGTGTTGTCTGTATAATGGGTAGGAGCTGCTTTTCTTTATACTCTTTGAGCTCTTCAAAGAACTGGGATTCGTTGGGGGAGGTAATCATCTCAACAGCATCTCCTCCATGCTTTGTCTTTCTGGGTCTGATATTCACAAAGAGTGGCTTGTCCACCACCCCCGTGATCAGTGCTGTACCTATGGGAAGGTTGCTTATCTCATGCTCTGACTCAAGGGTCAGGCCTTCCACAGCATTGGCAATGGCTTTGAGATCGTTGGGATTGGTCACTTTCAGGATAATCTGGGTGGTAATCTGGGATAGGACAGATTTTTCAACTCGTGCTGGCCGCTGGGTGATGATGCACAAGCCAAGTCCAAACTTCCGTCCTTCAGACGCAATATCCCTTATGATTTTTGAAGAGCGCGCCTCACCAAAACTGCGTTCAGGAGCGAAATGGTGCGCTTCTTCGATGACAGTGAAGAATGGGGGGATAGTCCCTTTTTTGCGCTCTTCAAACAGCTCATAGAGCAGCTTATATGCCACAATTTGCTGGATTTCAGGCGGCATACCTTTGAGGTTGATGATAGAGCAGACGCCCGTCTGTATAAGCTGGTTGTAGCTGGTGTATTCTGGAGAGAACAGGTGGTTGGCATTTAGCTGTTGCAGAAGGGTGATTAGTCCCCATTTCAGGTTGCTGTCCAGTTGTTCGAGGGCATACTGCAATGCGGCAAGACTCATCTCCGATGAGGCTGAGGCGCAGGAGAACAACAGCCCTTGCTGTGCAGTCGTAAGTTTAGGCAAAAGGTGCATGATGTCTGTGACGGTAAAGCCGTCTTTAAGCCGCAGCGGAACAAGGCCAAGGGATTCATCGCCATACTCTTTTATCTGGCGTGCAAACCCTTTGGGTATTATGCCAAAGAGAGGCATGTGCTTTCGATCTTTTTCGCTGTCATTGGTATACTTCAGTGAAGCATACTCTCCATGGGGATCTATGACCAGAAGCGGAATTTTTTTGTCCATGATCTCTTCCAACAAGACCCCTACAGAATAGGATTTGCCTGAGCCTGACTTTGCCAGAACTGCAATATGTTTGGTCAGAAGCTGGTTTAAGTCCAGGTATACAGGAATCTGTCTGCCTTCAAGCTGCCCGATATATGCCCCCTGTTTTTTGGCATCAAGCTCTATGACTGCACTGATGAATTCATCCTCTGCTCGAAAAACTTCTGTCCCCGGGTCAAAAGGGGTGCGGATTTGCTTGATTCTGCCTTCCTGATCTCTGTATCCAATTACCTGGGAAGTCGCTTCTGTGATCTCTCTTTCTTTTTCAAGATCAATGATTTGGCAGAGCACATAACCGTATTCCTTGTGCATAACTTTTACGAATTCAAATTTTCTGGCTGGTGCTTCTGCTATAAAGGAGAATGTAAGGGTGTGCACCTTTCCGGTAATCCTTCCCAAGAGCATGTACCAGAGGGTGGAAATGCTGATTTATTAAGTTTGGCAAAACATTTATATAATACACCGGGCATGGAAAAATGCATGGAGATGCGCTTAAAGAAAAAACCAACAAAACCTACGATTATTGGTGGGTTTCCAGGATTTGGCCTTGTAGGCACGATTGCAACAGAATTCCTTCTCAGCCATCTACAGACTGAGCCAATAGGTAAGATTTGGATGACTGAGCTTCCACCGACCCTTGCCATTCATGAAGGAAAGCTGGTGGAACCCATAGGCATATTCTACAACCGAAAGCACAACCTTGTGATTGTGCATGCCATCACTGCAACAGGCGGCATGGAGTGGCAGATTACTTCTTCTCTTCTGAAGATTGCAAAACAGATGAAAGCAAAAGAGTTGATTTCCCTGGAAGGGGTACATACAGCAGATGGTGAAGATGCGGAACCCAAGACCTTTTATTACACTAACCGAAAAACAGGGGTGCAGTTTGAGAAGATAGGGGTACAGCCGCTGAAAGAGGGTATTATCATAGGAATTACTGCATCCATCATCCTTGCAGCAGAAAAGTTTCCCATCACTGCACTTTTTGTGGAAAGCCACAGCCAGATGCCGGACAGCAAAGCAGCAGCAAAGCTCATCGAATCGCTTGACAAATACCTTAAGCTTGACGTGGATTACACCCCACTCATCAAACTTGCGGAGCAGTTTGAGGACAAGCTGCGCAAACTTATGGAGCAGAATAAGCTGGTTCAGGATGAGCGCAACAAGAAATCCTTGAGTTACGTTGGATAATTAGAGGATAGGTGATATTGAAAAGTTATTTTCTGTTTTTTAAAAGTCTACTTAGTTTTGGTGGTAAATCAACCATTTTTCCACTCAAAGTCATTCTTGGCTTTAAGCGGTGCCATTTGGCACCGCAGAAATTACATTCAAAAGTGTTAA
>JACRKK010000011.1 GCA_016219795.1 Candidatus Woesearchaeota archaeon
CAATGGTATATAACAGAAGGTCAGAAAAAACACTGGCAGAAGCACACTTATGAGGAATATTGCCTTGTGAAGCATCAACGTCTCCTTACGCAGTACAGCTAGTCGTAAACGCTGCGGGCTTCAGCCCGCAGCAGTTTACAGAAGGGATACAACGTGTCTTAAGTGAATATTTCTCTTTATTTAGGACAGTAAAAATAAAGGCAAGTGACGCTGGCTCCTATTCCTATCAGGTAGATGATAATCAGCCGTTTGTTGACTGGGTAGCACCTGGATTAATGGTGGTTGGGGGAGATAGTGGCAGCGGTATTATGAAAGCAGATGCTATCGGCAGGGTTGCTGCTGCATTGTTTGGTTGTGGATATAAACGGGAGAATGGAAAAATAATACTGCTGCATGGAAATGTTCCGTTTGATATTAGTCTTCTTACCAAAGAAGGAAGGAAAAAATCAGGTACTGAGACATTTGTTATTTAACGCGTGCTCAGCTCTTTGTTTCTCTTTAGTGCAGCATCAAACGTCCGTGCAAAGATATCCTCAATTCCTGCATGCTCAAGCACTTCCCTTCCTGCGACAGTTATGCCTTTGGGAGAACTGACTTGGACTATGAGATCCTGTGGCGTGATATTTCGCTCTCTAAGCAGTGCTGCTGCTCCGAATGCAGTTTGCAGTGCAAGATCATCTGCCATTTCTTGGGGGATACCATATAGTACAGTGGTTTTGGCGAATGCATCGATGAGATAGGCAAAAAATGCAGGGCCGCATCCTGTCAGGATGCTAAGCGCATTGATTTGTGTCTCGTTCACTACTACTGCTGCTCCGACAGCACTGAATATCTGCACTGCAAAAGACTCATCATCTTCTTTTGTTGCGCTTTTCCCCATGACTATGGCAGTAACGCCTTTTTGGACAAGGCAGGGGATGTTAGGCAGGGTGCGGATGATGCGTGCCGAAAGCGCATTTTCGTAGGTGCTGAGGGGAAGGCCTGCTGCGATGGAAATCACCAGCTTTTGCGGTGTCACCACGGTTTTTATCTCTTCAAGCACTTCCTGCATGTTCTGCGGCTTGACTGCTAGGATGATGATGTCCAGCTTTTCTGCAAGCTCTTTATTGGAAGAGAGCGCATGTACTGGCATCTTTTCCTGAAATTTCCTCAGCTTTTCCGGCGTCCTGTTGGTGCAGTAGATGTTTTTGGGAGAGGTTACTCCTCCAGCAACAAATCCTTCAATGAGGGCCCCTGCCAGTTTCCCACAGCCGATAAAGCCGATCTTTCTCTCCATGAGGGGTGTCAATGGATGCAAGTATATAAACATTTTTAAATAAATATTGCTTATTTCTTGGTATGTATGCTTTTTTACCAGTCACGGATATTGGACCAGATAGGGAACCATATAGGAGGAGAAAGCGTCGTGAGGATGACCCCCCACCTCCATCTTCTGATAGGATTGAAGAGATAGGTATTCCAAGAAAACCTGGTGGGGGAGATTCTAACAAAATTATCATCACCGATAGACTTCCCCCTGGAAAAGATAAAGAGCCTCCAAAAAAAGGGCCTTTTTGGTGCACGCCAAGCCCTCTGGAAGCACTTGCCACAAATTACGTTGTCCAGCCTAACGCACCTCTAACTGCAAGCCAAGCCTACAGCAAACCTATCTATCATTGAGCCGTTCTTGCCACAATCTTTATTAACGCTGTCCCAACGACAACAGCTATGCCAGAGCATATACCCGGTACAGAGAAGTTTACCATCAAGGAAAAATTCAGAGAGCGTTATCTGGGGCTTTTAGGAGAAGAGCACTATGCAAAATATATGGAGTATTCGCTTTCTTTTATGCGCAGATGCATCCGTGTGAACACCCTAAAGATTAGTGTGGAGGAGCTGACTGGCAGGATGGGGCACAGCTGGCGCTTTACGCCTGTGCCCTGGTGCAAAGAGGGATTCTGGATGGAGAACACCGTCGATGGCAGACGCGATATTGGTAATCCTCTTGAACACAAGCTTGGCTACTATTATGTGCAGGAGGCAGCAAGCATGATTCCTCCTGTGGTGCTTGATCCCAAGCCTGGCGAAATTATTTTGGATATGTGCGCAAGTCCGGGGAGCAAGGCAACCCAGATTGCCATGTACATGAAAAACGAGGGCCTCCTAATTGCCAATGACCTGAAAGGTGAACGTATACGCTCCATGGGCATTAATATCCAGCGCATGGGTGTCTGGAACACCGTTGTTACCATGATGGAAGGTAAGTGGTTTGCACGATGCGGCATGAAATTTGACAGAATCCTTGTGGATGCGCCTTGTTCAGGGACAGGAACCATCCGAAAATCGCTCAAGACGCTTTTGATGTGGAATCCCTTTATGGTGAGACGGCTTGCCGGCATCCAGAGGGAATTGATTGAGACTGCGTTCTCTCTCTTAAAAGAGGGTGGTGTCATGGTGTATTCCACCTGCACGCTTGAGCCGGAAGAAGACGAGGCCGTTGTTGATTTTCTTCTGAGGAGACATCCGGACGCTGTTCTTGAGGATATTACCTTAGATATCAACCGCTCAGAGGCGGTAACATCATTTGATGGGAAGACATTCCATCCGGAGATCAGAAAATGCCTGCGGATCTGGCCGCAGGATAATGATACTGAAGGTTTCTTTGTGGCGAGAATACGCAAGAAATCCTAAGCTGCATATTTGAGCCGGTGTGCTTCATATGATATGTGAAGGGTAACTGCTTTGCGAAGGACCCGGATGCTTTCCTGAATGTCTTCTCCCTCTGCTGGGCCGATGATGAGTTCTCCCTTTGCGTTGAATGGTTGTGGCATGCCTAGTTTTTCTGCACGCATATTGGCGTATGCAGGAAAGTCTTGGAGTATACCTATCTGGTGCTGTATGCTTTGCACCCGTTCTTTGAATCCTTCAAGCAGTTTTGCATAGGGGTAGATGCCGTCAAGCCCGCCGTTTTCTTTGATGATATTCGCATAATACCAAAGGTCATGCCAGGCATCCACATCCTTGACCCTAAAGGGGTCATGATGCTCTGCTTTTGCAATAACTGGGCCGCCAAACAACAACGGACCTACATAATCAATGGATCTCCTATCAAAACCAGGTGGAATATTTGAGGTGTAACTGTGGAGTACATGCGATGCGTAATCCATATCTTTCCTCTTAAAGCTTTTTGCACCGTTCATGGCCCGTTGTGCAGTGACCATTGAGTTATATGCTGCCTTTACTCCAAAATTTACCCCCAATGTTGCAAGGGTAGCTGTAGTGTGATAAAATTCAGGTGATGCAAGCATGCTGCCTGCTGAAGCCAGATATGCGTATCCCTTTTTCATGAGGGTTTTCCACTCTTGTCCTCTGGATACATCATGCGTTTTCTCCCCAAGGATACGCTCGATGCCTTTTTTGATTATTGCACCCCAACCCAGTGCTCCAGCCTGCCTATTTGCATACATGCCGTCAAAAAAGGACTGCATTTTCTCGATGTGGAGGCTTGCTGAGAAACCGAATGCTCCTGGCTCTTTAATAGCATACCTTTTACTGTTATCTTTAAACCGCCAATAGTAATTGCGTGGAAACAGTTCTTTGCCATCAGGGAACATCTGTTCCCTTGCATTGAAATCCAAAAGCATTTTTGCGTCTTTCATATCTTTATCGAAGAAAAGGGGTACGGTATTGAAAAAGAACGGCAGGTCTGCAGGAATAAAATAAAAGGAGTCTTTGGGTTCCATCCTCAGATCTTTCCTAAGCGCAGCAGTGCCTCTGGAAAGCGTATTGCCGAAACTGGTGGATTTCCCTTCATGCACAAACACAACATTTTCTTTGGACACTCCCAGATAATCTACCTGTTCTTGCACGATTAAGCCAACTTCACTGCTTCCGACCACTGCCACTTTCACGCCCTGCATTAAAAGCGAGGTCAGCTGGTAGCAGAGGAGCGGTATGCCATCGAGGGATGCAAGAAATTTAAGTTCATCATTTTTTGATGTCCTTACTCTCTCATATTTATAGCTGACCATATCCCCTTTTGCCCTATAATCCTCAGCGCTGGCCCTGATTTTCTCATCCACTTTGTCCTGGGTGAGGTCTGAGATATTATGGCTTGCTCCAAGGATGGCAAAATGTGCGGTTGGTGTCTCAGAGAGGATTTCCTCAAGGCTGTGTTGTGTATCCATAAGAAAGAGGAGAGAATAAGGTTTTATTTATAAAAAAGATAGTTTTAAGCGTTATTTTAGCAGGTCTTCAATAGGCCTCTCCTTGCCTTTCTGGCCTTTTGCGGCAGTCTCCTTGGTAAGGTCGACGCCAAGTTCCTGCAATCCTTTGATATGCATATGCATTAATTGCTCTACAACCTGCAGGATACGCATGAGCTCCTGCCGCTCTTTGGCAAGAGTGGAAAGCGCACCTTTATGGAAGCCTATCTGCTCATCTTTGCTTGCTTTGGGCTCTTCTTTTGCTGCCATATATCTTTACTAAATGTGGCTTAGTTTTTAAATGTTTGCTCTAATAGCTACATTTTTTAGAAGTATAGAAAGTGTCGGCGTGGGTGTCTATCAGGTGCTCGTTGGAGTAATAGGTTGTATTTTTGGTTTTGAAAGCTATCCTAAACAGGTAGGAGGTTTCTGGCTCCACGGTAAAATCAGCACCGATGATATCGCATCGTGCCTGAGTTGAGTCACAAATTGCAAATTCTTTTCTGGCTTCACTAAGACCGGCAAATGTTTGCATTGTCGTGTAGTTGGTGTCTGCTTTCCGCAGCTGCAACATGATGCTCTCAAAAGTTGGTCCCTTGAAATACACGCTGCCACCATACTTGCCTTTGAAACAGATAGGTGCTAGAGAGACGTTTAGGATAGGAGTGCCTTCTTGGTTGGTTGTTATGGGGGTCAGTACTTCCCCAGAGATATTCTCTTCAACAGATGTTTGGGTACAGTCCTCTTTTGTATCTGCTTGAGCACCATCCTGGCAGATATATATGGTTTTTATTTCTTGTTTCTGGACAGGGCAGGAATCTTTGAGATCTACAAGGGTGCCATCCGCACAGATAAACTTTACGACGGTTTTGGGCTGGGGGCAGGACGGTACAGGCTGCTCCTGTACTACGCAGCCTGTCAAGAGGACCAAGATAATGAAGAGAAAAATAAGGAGTAATTGTTTCATGGCATCGGTGAAGAACTGCCTCTATTTAAAATTTTCTTTTGGAAAAAGAAAATAAACCCCCCAAAGAAAGAAATGAGAGGTAAATTATTGTAGCGTGCGTTTGGTAATGGCAATCCCCAATGGGTGCAGAGGAACATTTGGCTGTTCGCTGCGCGGGAAATCGCTGCCCCGTCTTACTTCATGAGTTACTGGCTTTTTGGAGCCAAAGATCTTTATGAGGTATTTCTTGGCTTTTTCCACATCAAATGTTTTGCACGAAAACAGGTCTATGAAGACGTACCTCTTTTCTGGGAAGGTGTGGATGGAAATGTGAGATTCTGCAATGATAACCACTCCTGTTATCCCCCAGTCTTCGGGCACAACTCCATGGTACTTAAATACATAGGGCTGCGTTATCTTTGTCATCCCTATTTTGTCCGGCAACTGGTTTAGAACGTCAAAAACCAAATTAAGGTTCTCCAGTGCCTCGCGGTTACAATCCCCCAAATCAAGCATTAAATGGGGTCCGAAATAATCATTTCGCTCCTCAGTGTTTGTTGGTGTGTTCATCTTTGTTTTTGTTAGACCTCCGTTTATTTAGTCTTTCATCACATGGGTTGATAACCATGTTTAGAATGTGATATTTTCGTAGTTATTGGCGATAAATATCTATCGCAACTCCGCAATTTTATTTTTTGCAGCATTCTTGTTTCGCTTTTTTTCTGTCGTCTTATATAAAAAAACTATTGATTATGTAGCATGAACAAGTTTATAAATGTTTTTATTTTTAATTTGTTTAATTTTTTAGAAAAAATTATTTTTTTTGTTTTTTTTAAACACTTTTTCCCATCCCCAACACATCCTCACCCAGAAGTCCAAGCGCAAGTACGCTCTTGAGTTTATCTACCGAAACTTTTACCTGTTTTGTTGTGTTCCTATCTCTTATGGTCACTTCTTTTTTCTCAAGTGTCTCAAAATCCACAGTCACGCAGAATGGGATGCCCAGTTCATCCGCACGCGCATACCTTCTACCGATGCTTCCAGACTTATCATAGAAGCAGAGGAACTCTTTGGAGAGCAACGCAAATACCCTGCGTGCTTCCTCATCCAATTTGTTCACCAGTGGAAACACTCCTATTTTCATGGGAGCTATCTTTGGATGCAGTTTCAGCATAATATTCCCTCTTTCCTTGTCATCGTGGTATGTCTCGCAGAGCACTGCAAGAAAAACGCGTTCCATTCCAAAGGTTGGTTCAATGATTCTTGGAACAACATGTTGTTTCTTTTCTTCGTCAAAAAAAGTCAGCTGTTCTTTGCTCTCTTTCATATGCTGGGTGAGGTCATACTGTCCCCTGTTAGCATTGCCTGCTATTTCCTTGGAGCCAAAGGGAAATGAGTAATCAATGTCAAAGGTGGCGGAAGAATAGTGAGATAATTCACTTTTCATATGCTCTCTAACTTTCAGGTGAGCAAAAGACAGGCCAAGTCCATGCAGCCACATGAGCTGTTCTGAAAGCCAGTAGGCGTGCCATTCGTCCAGCCGATGCTCTTTAAGCATCTGCCCTATGGTAGTCTCTTGGAGTGTTTCTTTACCTTTGTCCTGTGTTTCCTTGTCCAGCAAATGCACTTTTAGAGAACGATGTTCTGGTGTAAGAAGATTACAGGTCTTCTCCTCCGGATGGATGAAGAATTCAAATTCACCGATGGTGAATTCCCTGCTTCGGAACATGAAATCGCGGGGTGCTATTTCGTTGCGGAAGCATTTGCCAATCTGCAGGATGCCAAACGGCAACCTTTGTCGTGTTGTCTCTGCAATGAGTTTGAAATTGGTGAACATGGCCTGGGCGGTCTCTCCGCGCAGATACGCAGTGGAGGTTTTGCTTTCTTCAGCACCAACCTGCGTTGCAAAGAGCAGGTTAAAGTCTTTTGCCTCTGCAAACGTGCCTTTGCACTCCGGACAATGTAATTGATGTTTCCTGATGAGGTCATTGATTTCATTGCTTTTGAGGCCATCTGCTACCATTTGCAGTTTCTCTGCCAGAAAATGGTCGGCCCTTACCTTATGCCTGCATTTGGTGCACATCAGGAGCAAATCCCCAAAATTGTCCACATGGCCTGAAGCTTTCCAGACCCGTGGATGGGAGATGATGCTGCCTTCCATCCCTACCATATTTTCCTTATCATGCACAAAATGTTTCCAGAAGCTGGTCTTGATATTATTCATCAGCTCAACACCATAGGGGCCAAAGTCCCAGAAGCCGGACATGCCACCGTAGATTGCAGAATCCTGATAGACAATACCTTTTTTCTTGCAGAAAATAGTGAGATCTTCTATGGTGATAGTGGTCATAGTTACTGCAGAAGAGGCATTTTGTTTATATAGATTATGGTGGTTTTGGCTTAACCGAATTTACCTGTGATAAAAGCCTCAGTACGGGGGTCTTTTGGAGTGAGGAACACCTGACGTGTGGGTCCATATTCTATTAATTCAGCGGGTTGAAATTCTGTAGCTGAAATATCAGGCATAGAAAAAAAGGCAGTATAATCGGAGATTCTTGCAGCCTGCTGCATATTATGGGTAACTATGAGTATAGTTGTGTCATGCGTAAGCTGTTGTATAATGTCCTCTATACATGCAGTTGCGCCGGGGTCCAGTTTTGAGGTTGGTTCATCCATGAGAAGTACGGCTGGCTCCATCATAAGTGCTCGTGCTATGCAGAGGTGCTGCTGCTGGCCACCAGACAATGTGCTAGATTGACTACTTAAGCAATCTTTAACTTCTTCCCACAATCCTACTTTTGTAAGGTAATGCTCAACAAGTTCATCCTTGGTATGACCTGTCATCTCCTGTATGTTCCTTGATCCATAGGCCTGGGTGGGTCCCAGTGTCACATCATCCTTTATAGAAAGTCCAGGCATAGGAGTTGGATCTTGAAATATCATCCCTATTTTCCGTCTAACATAGGTGGGGTCTATGATGCCATAAATATTACCCAGATCCTCACAACGAATACCCCCATTATGGAAGGTCCCTGGCTTCTCTTCCAGCAATCGGTTTGCTGCCCTAAGAAAAGTACTTTTTCCACAACCACTCGGGCCAATAATCGCTGTAATGCTATATTGGCATTGTATTAACTAAGATACTTTAATATAGTAGTTCTTCTTTTCTCTTGGTTGACAGAGGTGTATCAACCATGGCGAGACCAAAAGGAAAAATAAAAGTTGTTTGTCAGAACAAGTCCTGTGAACTTTTCCGGAA
>JACRKK010000082.1 GCA_016219795.1 Candidatus Woesearchaeota archaeon
AAACAAATTGATTGAAACTCATAAGAATCACCTCTTATTATCAATTCTTCGACGATAAACAACTATTTATACCTTTCGCTATTGACGAGAAAATAACATTAAAAAAGAAGAACTGAGGGGTTATTCAAAACTCTCTATAGGTATAAAGCATGAGTTGGGGCACCTTTTTGGAAGGGTGATAGATTTAGAATCAAGAGGCCATGAAAAGAAAGGTGTGCCCAATGCAAAGGACTGCCTTATGTATTCCCATTTTCCCCTGCCTGCTACGCTCTGTGAAGGATGCAAAGATGAAATGCAGGCTCTCTGGTATGGCGCACAATTGCGTACAGGACGGCAGCACCATCTTTTCTGACATTACATTTCAGAAACCTTTTAATATCTAATGATTCCAGAAAACTCCATGAAAACCCCCATTTACCTCATAATCTTACTCTTGCTTTTCATACCACTAGCCCATGCCGCATCCATCCATGATGAATGGCACGCCTCCGGCAGCACCGCAACCATAGACGGCACGATCTATAAATTCCGCTATTACCCCCAGAACAGCAAGCTGAGCCTTGGCATCAACGATGCAAATGTTATTCTGGAAGACGGGGGTTGCTGGGAAGACATCATCACCAGCTATTGCTTTAAAGAAGCAAGAGAAGCAGACGACGGAAGCTGGGAAATAAAGTTCACCATAGAGTCTGCAGAGACCAACATCCAGATTGAGCGGACAGCATCCATCGAAAACCCTACGCTCAACCAGCCAGTCACCATCACCACGGTCTTCACCAACACCGGCGGGTATCTGGTGGATGTACAGTATGAGGAAACCGTCCCCTCGCCCTTTAGGCTGATGTCTGGCACAGGCGGTAAAGCAGTCTGGGCAAAACGCCTGCCACCTGATGGAAAAGAGCGCTTTGCCTACACCATAACTCCTGTGGATTATGGAAGCGTAACGCTCACTCCCAAAATAAGCTACAGTTTAGGCGGTCTGACGGTGCCGCTGAAAGCAGACGAGATTAAACTGACAGTAAAGGACCCCTACACTCTTGAGAAAAATTTCACCCCGGCAAATCCCAAAGTGAATCAGAACACAGAGTTTAAGGTAAAGATAACCAACCCCCAGAGTGCAGTGATGCCGTTCTCTGCAACATTCACCTTCCCAAAAGAACTACAAGTCACCAAAGTACCTCCCAATGTCAACCGTGAACAGGGCAGCTACAAATTTTCTTCCCAGATAAAGCCTTCATCCTCTGAGGAAATTATTTTCAGCCTCAAAGGAAGTGAAGAAGGAGAGCATTTTATCACCATAACCACAGAGGCAGAAGTCAGCAAAAAAACAGTCGAAAAATCCTGGAAAGAAAGCGTGTGGGTTGGCGCATCCAAGATAATCCCAAAACTGGAACTTACCCCAGAAGAAGTGCAGAGCAACGGCAACTACAATCTCATCCTTACGCTTACCAATAGAGACACCAAGACCATAGAAGACATCAGCCTCTCTATCCGCAGTGATATCTTCAAGCAGGATGTGGAAGGCATCACCCTCAAGGCAGGTGAGACAAAACAGATACTCAAGAAAAACCTGATTGCTCCCAATCTTTTAAATCTCAATGAAAGCCAGGAATTTATGTTCACAGTAGAAGGGAATTACGAAGCAGCTGAACCCGTTAGCTTTTCAGGCAAGAAATCCCTGTCAGTGATTCCACAAAAACGCAAAGTGCAAATCACCTACACCCTGGACAAAGAGCAGTATGAGTCTGGAGAAAACATGACGATAACGGTTGCAGTAAAAAACCTGCTGCCCAAAACCCAGGCAATCTCCGCCATTGCCAAGCTTCCCAAAGGCATCAAAAAAGAAGGAGGCACCTTTGATGCTGATTTCAGCTTGCACGCACTTGAACAGTCCACTATGACCTATACGATCAGCACGCCCGCAAATTACAGCACAGGAAGCGTCCGCATTGAAACACTAATAAACGCAAAGAATGATGATGGCACGCTCTATAAGGATTCAGTAGCGTATACTCTGCTTTTGGGAACAGGCCCAGAGCAAGGAAATGAAGAGAATCAGGATACAACCTCAACTGATGACGGGCAAAGCAGCAACGAGACAGAAGTTCCGGACAGCAGTGCACCAGATGCAGAAGTGGTGGAGCAGCCTGGTTTCTTTGGGCGGTTGTGGACTTGGATTAGCGGGCTGTTTGGGTAGGGGTTCAGAGGAGGGTGAAATATCAATTATTTTACGTTATAAAAACAGATTTATTAGAGTATAGATACAAATTATAAAATCCTCTTTATTTTAAGTCCGTTTTCATAATCTTCAGAGTACATAATCCTAAACCTTGCTTTACTTGTCTTTGCATTATCAGCAATTGCTTTTATTTCAAATTCAAAATAAGTTTTATTGTCCCATAAAATATTAGTTAAATCGAGGGGGGTTCCTGCAAAACTGAAATACAATAAACGTTGCTTCTTGTCTGAACGGAAGTAACAAATGTCCCACAGTATTGGTGTGTATGGGGGCAAATAAAAGAATCGTGTTTTATTTTCTTGTGACCATGACCTGTTTAGTGGGAGGGAGATGTATCCCTTAAAATCATGTGTCATATTAGCATTAGAACTAATTCCCTTAAAAAAAACTTGTACATTTTTTGCTGGCCAGTTACCTTCATTAGTTACTCCAATTCTTAACCATTTCTGTCTGTAGTTCTCCTCAGGACAATCTTTTTTAGGGATACTCACTTCTACAAAAAAGGGAGGTTTATTATCGCATTCTATTCTTAACTCAGGCTCAAAAATAAAACTAAGGATATGCTCTTTGAATAATGCAGTAATTACACCGATTAAGGTCGCTATGGAACTAGAAGTAACAAAAAAATCTTTCAGTTTTAAGGATTGCCAGAGATAGTTAAATAAAAGAAGTAGCAGCAACAAGAAAATAAGAGCACAAATCAGTTTTGTAATTCTTCTGAGGCTGGGGAGTTTAATGCATAATTCTCTACATTTCCTACAATATATCCTTCTGCATCTGCACATCTATCTTAGCGAACTCTGAGAGGTTTAAAAAGGTTTCAGTAAGAGAATGGAAAAAGCCTACGGCAGAAAAAGCAACACCTACTTCAACCTGACCTCAAGAGCGTTATCTGGCCTGAAGAAGAAAGAATTAGTGGAAATTCTCAACCCCAAGGAAAAAACAGGCAGACTCTACAAAAAGACCAGCCTAGGCAAAAAGCTGGACAGGGAATTGAAAGAATTCTTGTAGTCGGAAAATTTCCGTATTCTCTTGCAAAAGACATATTAAGGGGCAGTTTAAATGTCCATATGTCGGAAACCTTCTGTGCGGGAACCACTTGCTTTAGCATGTTGAAGGAGCACAAGGTTTCCGAGCATGTCAAGAACCGCGTGCCCATTTAAGATTAAGAAAGCACGCCACCTGCTTCACCTGAAAAAGAGTATTGATACCATTTCGCTTTTTCAGGTTTGTTGAAAGTCGCTAAATCTAATCCTGAAACGACTTTCAACTTCAGCAGGCGGTTCTTGACAAAAATGAAAGAATGATGATTTCAGACGATGGGGAAATAAGTGTATGAGCGATAATTTACTAATAAACAAGATTGATATCCGGAGTAAGATACTCACCATTAGAGGAGTACAGGTCATGCTTGATTCTGATCTCGCTGTGTTATATGATGTCGAAACAAAAGCATTGAATCAGGCAGTAAAGAGAAATAATAAACGCTTCCCCCATGATTTTATGTTTAAGTTAAAGAGAGAAGAAAAAGTGCATCTGGTAACAAAATGTGACCACCTAAAACACCTTAAATATTCTTATCACATGCCTTATGTATTCACGGAACAGGGAGTTGCTTCACTTTCTGGGATTTTGAGCAGCAAGAAAGCAATAGAAGTAAACATTCAAATTATGAGAGCATTTGTTTCAATGCGTAAGTTTCTTATGAAAAATACAGAAGTTTTCAGCCGGTTTGATGCCGTTGAGAGAGAACAGCTTAAGTTTCAGGTGAAAACAGATACTAATTTTGAGAAAATCTTTGCAGCAATAGAAAATAAAACACTTGAAAAAAAGCAGGGCATATTTTTTGATGGCCAGATCTTTGACGCCTACGCCTTTGTTTCAGAAATCATCAGGACAGCTAAGCGCTCCATAGTCCTAATTGACAACTATATTGATGATTCGGTCTTGATACTTTTGAATAAAAGAAATAAAGACGTGCAGGTAATCATCTTCACAAAAAATATTTCCAAGCAATTGTCCCTTGACCTGGCTAAGTATAATGCGCAGTATGCCCCCCTAGAGATAAGAGAATTTAAGCAATCCCATGACAGGTTTCTCATCATAGATAATGTAGTGGTGTACCATTTTGGCGCATCGTTAAAAGACTTGGGCAAAAAATGGTTCGCATTCTCCAAATTTTATAAAGAAGCATTCACTTTATTAGATAAACTTAAACGTTCCTCATTTTATCCTTCAGCCCAAACCTCATAAACTTCTTGCAGTCCAGGCAATAATAAATGACCCGCGACTTCCCTAAGCGCACCCGGCAATTGACGCCGGGCATCAGGTAATGGTAGCAGTGCTTGCAAAACTGCCGCTTTACAAAACGCGGGATTTTCGTCTTGTATTTCATGGCAATCTTGCGCGCCATTGCCACATAACGGTGGGCAAGCGCTCTGTCAGAAGAGAACATCTTCTGGGCTTGGGTAAACAAAATAAGGATTCGCTCCTTTGCAATCTCCCTATGTTCAGGTCGTTTGCTTTTATGCGGGCGCATGCAATAAACAAAGAACGACTTATTTATAAACATTTATATATATTCGTTATCATGCTCCAAGTCAGGGAAGCGAACAGTATACCCATCTCCAGATAATTTTTCTTCCTCTGTTGCCTCTTCACCTGCTCCCTGTGCTTCAGAAACAGGTAGTCCATCCTCTTGAGGCAGCTCTTCGGACTCAGCAAGCTTTGCTGCAGCAACAACAACATCGCTCTCTTCAAGCTTCATCAGACGCACACCCTGCGTATTCCTGCCGATAACCGAGATGTCTTTCACGGGCATGCGAATCAGGATGCCGTTCTTGCTGATAAGCATGATGTCTTCATGGGACGTGACTGATTTAATGGTGATGACACTTCCATTCCGCTCAGAGCATTGGATATTAATGACGCCGGAGCCGCCTCTTCTAATCAGCCGGTATTCCTGGACCGCTGTCCTCTTGCCATAACCATTCTCCGTGATCGTCAGAAGCGTTTTTCCCTCGGAAGCAAGGACCATGCCAATGACCTCATCCTTCTCCTCAAGCGTGATGCCTCTCACACCCATCGAAGCTCTGCCGATGGGTCGTGCATCTTTTTCTTGGAAACGAACTGCCATGCCGCTTTTTGTGGCAATAATAATCTCTTTTTTTCCATCAGTCTTCACCACTTCCACCAACTCATCATCCTGCTCTAAAGTAATACCAATGATGCCGCCCTGACGCGGCCTTGCATACGCCATAAGATTGGTCTTTTTGATCGTCCCCTTCTTAGTGCACATGAGGAGATAATGCTTGTCATCAAACTCGTCGATGGGGATCATGGCAGATATCTTTTCTCCTTCTTTGAGCTCAAGAAGATTGACGATGGCCTTGCCTGCAGCCTGTCGTGATGCCTCGGGAATCTTATACACCTTCAGCCAGTAGACCTGACCTGTACTGCTAAAGCAGAGGATATAGCTGTGCGTGTTAGCAATGAAAAGATTCTCGATGAAATCTTCTTCTTTGGTGTTCGCACCGACAATGCCCCTGCCGCCGCGCCTCTGCTGCCGGTAAGTATCAATAGGCATGCGCTTGACATAGCCCTGGTGGCTGACCGTAATCACGACGTTTTCTTTTTCAATTAAATCCTCAATGTCAAGCCCTTCCTCATCAATATCCTGGATCTCTGTTCTTCTGCTGTCACCATACAATTCTTTGACTGCAATAAGCTCCTCTTTGATGATACCATAGATTCTTGCCTCAGATGCAAGAATCTCTGACAGTTCTCCCACCAGTTTTTTGAGACCTGTGTGCTCTTCCCTAATCTTGCTCTGCTCAAGGCTGGTGAGTTTCTGCAGACGCATGTCAAGAATGGCTGCGCTCTGTTTTTCAGAAAGAGAATAACGTGACATCAAGGACGATTTTGCAGCATCGACAGAGTTTGATTTTTTGAGAAGAGTAATGATGGCATCGATATTGTCAAGGGCGATGATAAGTCCTTCAAGGATATGTGCCTTCTCTTCTGCTTTTTTAAGATCAAAAGTGGTACGCTTGATGATTACCTCTTTTCTATAAGTGATGAATTCCTGGATGAGTTGTTTGAGGTTTAAGACCCGCGGCTCGTTGTTGACTAGTGCAAGCATGATAGTGCCAAAGGTCTGCTGCAGTCTGCTGTGCTTATACAGCTGATTTAAGACAACCTCTGCATTGGCATCCTTCTTCAGTTCAATGATGACCCGCACGCCTTCTTTGTTGGATTCATCCCGCAGATCACTGATGCCCTGCACCTTCTTCTCACGGACAAGGTCTGCAATCTGCTCAATTAACATGGCTTTGTTGACCATATAAGGGATTTCCGTCATGACAATGCATTCCCTGCCGCGGACATTTTCTTGTGCAGTTTTTGCACGAATCACAACCTTACCCCTGCCAGTAGCATAGGTCTGCGCAATGCCTCTTTTCCCACAGATGATGCCGCCTGTGGGGAAATCAGGCCCAGTCACTAACTGCATGATTTCCTCGATGCTTATTTCTGGCTTCTCAATGAGCGCAATACATCCCGCACAGACTTCCGTAATATTATGGGGTGGGATGTTGGTCGCCATGCCTACGGCAATGCCGGATGAGCCATTGACAAGAAGATTAGGTATTTTGGATGGAAGGACAGACGGTTCTGTGAGGGATCCGTCAAAATTAGGGACAAAAGGGACCGTTTCCTTTTCGATGTCTGCAAGCGTCTCCTCTGCAATCTTGGTGAGACGTGCTTCTGTGTATCGCATAGCAGCTGGCGCATCCCCATCCATGCTGCCGAAATTACCCTGTCCATCAACAAGAGGATAGCGCAAGGAGAAGTCCTGCACCATTCTCACGAGGCTGTCGTAGACAGCAGTATCACCATGCGGATGGAATTTACCCAACACTTCTCCAACGATTCTGGCGCTTTTCTTGAACGGTTTGTTATGTGGCAGGCCCAATTCACTCATGGCAAAAAGAATTCTGCGGTGGACTGGCTTTAAGCCGTCACGCACATCAGGAAGTGCCCTTCCTACGATGACGGACATAGCATAGTTAAGATAGGATTCCTTCATCTCCTCTTCAATTAAGCGGGGTGAAGTGCGCTCCAGCTGTGGGGGTGTTTGCGCGGCATTATCCCCCCCTGTTTTTGGGGATTCGTAATCCGATTTTTTGGCCATATTCTCGTCGACAAAAATGCATAGAAAGAAGAGTCTGGTGGTTTATAAACATTATGGTTTTATTTGGCCTTTATAAGGCTTATAACTGCCTTTTTTTAGGGTTTTGATGTGTTTGATTGGTGGTTTAAAAAGGCAAACAAAACGCATATAAACACCCTCTGTTCCCTAAAACCTCATGCAACCCCTAACCATCATCTTAGATACCAACTTCCTCCTCATTCCCGTCCAGTTTAGGGTGGATATCTTTGCAGAAATAGAGCGTATCTTTGATATTCCGTATCAGCTCTGCATCCTGGAAAAGACCATCACAGAATTGGAGGGCATCATGGCAACGCAGAAAGGCAAAGACAAAGAAGCAGCAAAACTTGCCCTGCAGCTTATAAAAGCAAAACATTTAAATATCCTTCCCTCAGTCTCGCCTAAATCAGTAGATGCGAACCTCTTGGAGTTAGGCAAGACGGGTGCGTGCATTGCCACACAGGACATCGGGCTTCTGAGACTCCTCAAAAAGAGTCAGGTCCAATCCGTCCGGCTGCGGCAGCAAAGCCATCTACAATGGTTGCGAGGGTGATACCGTGTTTTATAAATCTGAAATCAAAGATCATATAAGGGTTCCTCCGGACTTGTTCGGACTGGAGATGGAAGAGTCAATCATCAAGCGTATTAAGAAAAAATACGAAGGTCACATTTCTAAGGAACTTGGCATTGTCATCGATGTTCTTGGTCTAAAAACCGTTGGAGCAGGTACCATCATCCCTGGAGACGGTGCAGCCTATTATGAAGCAACGTTTGAGCTTCTGCATTTCCGGCCTGATCTACAGGAAGTCCTGCTTGGGAAAATAAAGGATATCGCAGACTTTGGTGCCTTTATGTCCATCGGACCCATTGACGGCATGATCCACATCAGCCAGACCATGAATGATTTCGTCAGTTTCAGTAAAGACAAAACACTGCTTGGCAAAGAGAGCAAAAAAAGCATCCGCGTTAATGACAAGTGCCGGGCAAGGGTCATTGCTATCAGCTACAAAGATATTACCAACCCAAAACTTGGCCTAACCATGAGACAGGAAGGCCTTGGCAGAGTAGACTGGGATACACCCCAGACAGCAACAGAGGAGAAAGAGAAATAACATGGCCAAAAAAAAAGTATGCAAAACGTGCAAGCTCTTTGTTGAGACTGAAGAATGCCCCTCCTGCAAAGGAAACCAGTTCTCTAACAGCTGGCAAGGGAGAATTTATTTTCTTGACACAGAAAAATCGTATATTGCCCAGAAAATGGGTGCCAAATCTAAAGGAGAATACGCGTTAAAGGTAAGGTGAAACTATGAAACTGGAAATGCTCAAACAAAAAGAGATCCCACTGCTCTCAAGGAAGCGGGTTTCCTTCAGCGCAACGTATGAAGGCAAGACGCCTCAGCGCAATGAGTTGCTCAAGCAGGTTGCAACCATGATGAAAGTGCCTGAGAATTTAGTGATCATCAAACATATTTATACACAATTTGGTCAGAACACAGTCAAGATTATCGCTCACGTCTACAAAAACGATGAGGAACTCGTCAGGTTTGAAGAGAAGCACCTCATTAAGAAGCATAGGGGCGGCGAAGAAAAGAAGGAAAAGAAAAAGGAAGCAAAGAAATAAGGTGAAAAAGCGTGGCACAAGCAGCAGCGAAGAAGACAGAAGCAGCAAAGAAGAAAGGAAAAGTGCATAGTAAACGATGGTCACATTATGCAATCAAAGGAGATAAACTAGAACGCAAGAACAGGTTCTGCCCAAAATGCGGCGAAGGCAACTTCATGGGCGAGCATAAGAACAGGCGTGCTTGCGGCAAGTGTGGCTATACAGAAATTATTAGTAGCAAATAAGAAATTTCTGAGTTGATAGTTTGCAGTTAGAAGGGCTTATTTTTCATATCTTATAACTCACGTTTCAGAATTCAATCTATTCGCCTTCTCTACAGCCTCTAAACCCACAGACGTCCCTTGTTCAATCAGTTCAAGCGTTGCGCCTCCGGCGTTGGAAACAACGGTAAAATAAGAGGATGCATTATAATCACGAATGAATGCAGCAGTATCGCCACCAGCACCCACAGTAACAGCACCGTTATCTGTCGCTTTCTGGATAGCTAAAAGGACAGTGGTATTTGCCTTACCCACGCCCTCCACGCGCTTATCCTCAATAGACAGTGGTCCGGCAAGAATAAGCAGTTTTGCTGCACCTATATATTTAGCAATGTCTTCTGCAGTCTTTGGCCCGGGTGCAACACCAAGCCATCCCCCGGGGATGCCTGTAGATGCTCCATAAATTTTGATCTGTGCATCTGCAGGCAGCACACCATTCTCATCCGGAAGTTTATTGGTGATAACATGATCCGCTGACAGGGCAACAACTACCCCTTTTTCTTTTGCTTTCAGCAGAAGCTTAGTGGCAAACAGGAGCTGCTCTCCTTCCTGACCCCACATAATATAGGAACTGCCTACCAGTCTCTTGATATCTTCAGTTGTTATCCCCACTTGCTTTTTGATCGCCTCAGTCTTTTCTTTTTGGAGAGCTTTTTCAAGTGCTGATGCCCGCTTTGCTGCGTCAAGCATTCCATCGCTATTAATTGCTTTGGTTTCCCGCGCAATCCGGTCGTTATATTGTTCTACAATCTGTTCAGCAAGAGATAAATTCTTCTGAAAAATAGGTTCATAAGCCATGGCAACAAGCAAAGTATAGGTCACCGCACCCTGTCCTATGAGTGTATCACCGGGTCTCATCTTCTCAAGCAGGGCATGGGCAACCGTTATCTTTGAAGTTATACCTGACTGTGTCTCAATCTTTTTTCCTGAAAGGAAAAAAACGAAAGGCCCTCGTCCTGACTTTACAAGTTCCCCACCAATGCCTCCTATGTATTTCAGCACCTTTGCATATTTGTAACCAACCACTACTTTCCCACCAGCTTTTGCAACCAGCAGGGGAGTTGTGGAGACCGTCGCCTCTGGCCTGTGGTTGTGGGCCTCAGCATCATTAATGTACAGGCTATTATTCCCGGCAAGGGATGCGACAAAAACTGCAAATGTTGGATCGTTTGCTTGTGCCTCAGGATCATAACGGACATTCTCCAAGAGGACAACCTGGCCTGGCTTTAGTGCTGCAATGACCTGCTGCACCTCTTGTTTATGTTTAAAGATGCTTCGGGGGGCAGAACCATCAAAGCAGTTGGGCGCAAGCACAACAGGATGTTTCAATAGTCCCTTTTCCAAAAGAAGCTCTTGCAGACGTAACGCAACAGGGGCCATACTACACAAAGGATCCTCACCTTTTGGCCTTCCAATCCATCCACCCACCACAATAATCCTGCAATCATGGGTAATGAGATCCTTAAGCGTCTCCAGAGAATCCTTAATGCGATCATCGTCCCGGACGCGGCCCGCATCCAAAAGACCCTTGGTGCTGTCAATCGGCACATCGTACGATGTCCTGACCATAACATATTTCTCTCTAAACAATGCAAGATTAATGTCATGCAGTGTCAAGTAATTCATAGACATCACTTCTTTTTCTTTTTCCAAAGTGCAATTTCCCTGACCAGTTTGGTGATATTTGTTTCTAGCATATCCATCTTAATGTACAGACGAAACAGTGCATAAAAGAGAAAAGCGATTCCTAAATAGATAATGACGTCAACCCCTCGGCCAACCCCGAAAATTCTGGCAAAGACACCAGTTGTTTCAGGAACGAGGGCAAAAACCAACACCATAATCCAAAGCACTGCCCAAAACGCAAATTGCACCAGATGAAGCTTGCGGTCTTTAAGTCGCAGCACAGCACGTGACAAGGCAAAGAGGGCAAACAGAATGATAATGACCTGGAATGGTGTAGGTGTCATAGGGGCACTCCGTTAACGGTTATTTAAAAAATTTACTGAAAATCAAGCGAAGTCCGATGCGGACAGAATTGGTCCAGCTCTGGCTCCTCATATTCGTATACTTGATGAACACAGGAACCTCTACAAAACGCAAACGATTTCTTGCAATTTCCTCAAGAATCTGGGATGCATGCTCCATCCTATCCTCTGTAATGGCAATGGTCTCCGCTGCCTTACGCGAAAGCACCCTCAGACCATTCTGCGAATCCGTCAGCCGGATGCCATACATAACATAGGTGAAGACAACCCCAAGCTTTAGTGCTAGACACTTCATAAATGGTACTTCTTTCTCCTCCTTCTCTGTTAGGAATCGTGAGCCCAGCGCAACATCGTATTGCTCTGCAAGCACAGGACGCAATAATTTTCCAATATCCCCCACACGATGCTGTCCGTCAGCATCAAAGGTGACAATAGCAATATCAGGGGATGGGTCTGTCGCAAGAACAAAATCAATGCCGGTCTTGAGGCTTGCTCCCTGTCCCCTGTTAAGTACATGAGAAAGCACATACACACCTGCCTGTCTTGCAATGCGGGCAGTATTATCAGTAGAACAATCATCCACCACGACAATCTGGCGGTAACCTGCACCTCTTAAGCCCCAGACTACATCGCTAATGGATTTCTCTTCATTAAAAGCTGCGATGACTATCCAAACCCGTTTCTTGTTCATGAGCTTTCTGCCTTTTTCCCGTCCCATAACACATTCCAGACAATGACGTGCTCTCCGGTAAGCCCAGTCTTGTCAGAAAGTTTTCCAAAGTGCGTAAGCCCTACGCCATCAAAATAAAAGAGTCTGGTGAACATGCTTCCTGTTAACGAGGGTTCCATAAAAAGTGCCTTGTAGCCATCACTACTTTGCATCAAGGCAACACCTAGCTGCATCGTAACATTATCATATTTCTTGACGATATACTCTTTGCCATTTACATATGCTGCAGCAGATATCCTTAAACGGGCTTGATTATTTCCTTCTATAAAAAAATCCATGGTTTCCATATCTATCTGAAGGGGAATAGTTCTTCCCTGCACAGAGATGGGGCAGACAAGGGTGGTATTGTCTTTTGCTCCGCAGCCAACAATCCCTATATAATTAGGCCAGGGTGATATCCACTGGTTGGGATCAGAGGTCTCCATCTCATAATAGAGACCATTGGCCTCCTGTTCCGTAAGGTTGAATGTGGAAGTAAGATAAGACTGGGCTTGTTGTGCATCCATATTTCTGGTCTTCTGGTACATAGTCGCACGCTTAAAATCCCAGGAACCAAAATGCGCCCATACCCCTGATTTGCCCACCATATCGCCTGATGTGATAAAGACACCCTCTGGAGGTTTGCAGTGTGTCAATTCTAGGATGCGTTTTCGGGGCGTTGCGTCTACGCCGCTGTCTTTTAAGATTCCTTCTGCTTTCTCGTACTCATAGGGGAAAATGCTGTAAAGCATGGTAACGCCTGCAAGCGAATCATTAAAGGTGACATTTTCTAGGATGTAGTCAAAAGCACTATTACCACTACAGTCAAGCATGCGGAGTATACCCATCGCTTCATCCTCGTTGTCTGTCAGAAGGATCTTACCCACCCAGTGAGCTTGGGGGGTGTTTTGTGAAGCACCGTCAAAAGTTACTCTTCTGTCTGCCACATATTTGAACCAGTGTCCGAAATCCCACCAGGACGTGATAATGGTGTCGTTGCCAGTTTTATCTTTGATTTCGGTCAGGCTGTCCCACCAGGTATCATTGATGCTGGGCAGGCCCTGCTTCGTCATGGCAAAAGCCTGGCTGATAGGTGCGATCAGCACCAGACAGAGGAGTGCAAAGGCAAGCATCTGCGTAATGAACAGCTTGATGTTGAGATGTTCTGCAACCCAACTAGATAACATCACAAAGGCAATGCCAAGGGCAATGCCAAAAGCAACACTAAAGCCAGGTGCAAACAACAGGAGGAAACGGACACCGCGGGTCGTTGCAAAAATGGTAGCTAAAAACCAGATGGTAAGGAGTATGGCTGCCTGGGGTTCTATCTCTTGCTTCCGTATGAGAGAAAGAACAAGACCCGCAAGCAGAGGCACTGACAAAAGCAGAAGGAAAATAACGGTTGGCGATATCTGCACGATCCCTAGGTTAATGGTACTTCCAGGAATGTTCTTCAATACAACAGCAAACCACAAAAGACTTCCTGCAAAATAGCCCCAGGATATCCATTTGTTCTCTTTGGGTGTGAAGAGGACCATAATCGTCCCCATAAATCCTATAAGCTCAAGCCAGAGACTGCCCATGCCAATATTATCAATAATCTGCCCAAGAGATGCAGGATTCAATTCAGCAACCGTAGTGTAGACATTAGGCCATACCTGCGTGACTGCCACCTGCTTCAAATAGATAATAGAGATAGGTGCCCAGAAAAAAATCCCAAGGAACGACTGGATGCCTGCACCCAATGACCACCCTTCGATAAAGTAACCAAATAAGATAAAGAAAATAAAGGAAGAAACCAACAGAACTGCTGTTGCAAACAGATAATCCCTGATGGTACCATGGCCAATCCAGGCATGCATGCCCTCCTTGCGCTTGCCAGCATGAGCAATAAGTTCATAGAGGATATAGATGGCAAGGGTTGCGAGGAAGAACACTAAAATATACCACCAGCCGCTCCACGCAAAGCTGTAAAATCCCATAAGAAATCCTGTAAGCGCTGCGTATATTGCTTTCTTCTTCAGGTCGGAAGCATAGAGGAGTTCCACAAACGCCCAGAGGATAAGCACAGGGAAAAAGAGATTCCATACATCTGTATCGGCAAAGCCTGCTGCGGTCCTTCCCAGTGCACTGGGATGCACTGCCACAAGCATGGCCACAAAAAAGCCTGCAGCATTGCCTGCAATCCTTCTTCCAAGGAAAAATGCCGGGATGACAGCAAGTGCTGAAAAGATGACTGGCAGGAAAAACATGGCAATCATGATGTCTACATTACTGTTAAAGAGGTGCATAATTTTATAGATGAAGATGGTTGCATACGGGTGGAGATTCACATCAACAGGTCGTAAAGATGGCGCAAGCATGCGGTCAACATATTCCACCCCATCAATCTTAACATCACCCAGCATCCCTTTGGTGATATAATTTCTGGCATACCGCAGATAATGGTAAGGATCAAGGTCCGGCATATACATATCGCCATTGTCTTTGCGGAAGAACGCTTTGAATTGCTCTGCAGTTTGCTTGACTGCAGCATCCATTGCATCTTTGTTTGCGGCATAGAGCTTATTGAACTGCTCGTCAATCAGCACCTGCCTGTTCTGTTCCGGCAGGTTAGGGTATTGCTTTTGGATGCTTGCTGCAATCTGGTTCTTCTGATAATTGAACACTGCGTTTTTTGCCCAGTCATCAACCACTGGCATGGAAACAGTCTGCATGCGCACAACAATGCTGAGGAGAAGCGGGATAAGGATCAAGAAGAGGATACCATAAGTCATGATAAATTTTTTGACGGTGTTGAAATCTAAAGAGACATCATTCGCATCCAAACGATGACTGTCAGCAGACTTCTCTCCGCTTGAAAAGAATTTTTTTACCTTATGTTTGAATGCCTTAAAATCAAAGGAAATCTCTTCGCCATTTTTTTCTGTAATACGCACCACCCTTTCCTGAACACAAAAAGCCAAGCATATTTAAATGTTATGCATTCGTATTTTTCTTAAACAGTTTCCTCGCAGCACCAATGACATCGTCCACGGTTATCTGAGACATATGCCTATGAGTCCTACAGGTAGGTATTTCTCCCTTATGCACATTGATGCAGGGTTTTAGAAACATCGGTTTATAGATGGAAAGATTCCCCTTGCCGTAAGGTGCAAACCTAACCGGAGTATTAGGACAGAATAGACCAATGGTCGGGACGCCCTGCGCAGCAGCCAAATGCATCGGACCGGTGTCATTGGCAATCATAAGGCGGCAGTGGGGAAGAAGTGCTGCAAGCTGCTTGAGTGTTGTTTTTCCTGCTAGATTATACGCTGGCTGTTCCATCTTTTCCATGATTTCCCGGATAATACTATCATCATCTTTACCCCCCACCAAAAGAACGGCTGCATCATAGGAATCTATAAGGGTGTCAAGCACTTTTGCAAACTTTTCCGACGACCACATTCTTGAATGCGCAGATTCTGCAGCACCCGGGCAGACAGCAATCAGGGTTTTTCTCCCGAGATGTTCTTTCTCTATAAGATGCTGTACCCATTGCCTATCCGCTTTGGAGAAGGCAACCGGCACAAGCTGCTTTGGCGCAGATACTTTTTTCCAAAATGGGCGAAGCATATCCAAATAAGTAAGTACAACATGCTGCCTGTCGTTGTAAGGAATCGTATAAGTATAGAGCCGAGACCTCACGCCATGAGAAAATCCCACCACCCGTCTTCCCAGGAAGAAGGCAAGCAAAGCTGAAAGATTAAGATAGGGTTCGCAGTCAAAGACAAGGTCATATTCTTTCCAGTAGCCCACAAGGCTTGCTTCCTCAAGAAACAGCACCTTATCAATATCTTTACTTTGGGTGTAGACATCGGCATTCCTTTTTCGTGCAAGCACATCAATGGTTGCATGAGGAAACGTTTTTTTGAGTTCATGAATAAAGGGCAGGGTAAGGATGGACTCGCCCATAGCCCAAAGTTTGACAATCAGTACTTTTTTGGGACTTTTTGATACCACTCTCTGTTTAAAGGGAGAGAGCAAAAAGCAGAGCATACTGCCCACATACTGATCTATTGCACGCTGGAGTGCTATCATGCAGTGTCAGAAAACAGCAAACCTTATAAACTTTGTTTTCTTGGAAGAGAACATGGCCAAAAGAGGGTTTGACGTTATCACCGTGGGCAGCGCAACGGTCGATGTCTTTGTCTATACCAACAAGACCGAGCAGATCAAAATCATAGACGAACAATGCGAGCATGACCTCATTGCCTATCCTTCCGGTGAGAAAATCCTAATTAATGACCTCCATTTCAGCACTGGCGGTGGAGGTACGAACACCGCTGTCGCGTTTGCCCGCCTTGGTTTAAAAACGGGATTTGTAGGCAATATTGGATGCGATGAGAACGGAACCAAGGTTAAGTCACTTCTCCATAAGGAGAAAGTTGCGTTTCTGGGAACGGTCAGCAATGAAAAGACTGGATATTCCATCATTCTAGACAGCAGAGAACATGACCGTACTATACTCACCTACAAAGAATCAAACAATCATCTGTACTACCAGAAACTGCCTCTCCCAAAGCTAAAAACCCGCTGGTTCTATTTCTCATCCATGATGGAAGAATCTTACCAAACGCTTGAGAAACTAGCCGCCTTTGCACAAAGCAAAGGTATCAAGGTTGCCTTTAATCCCTCAAGCTATCTCACAAAAAAAGGATTAGGATATGCAGGCAGCTTGCTCAAGAAAACCACTGTCCTTATCCTCAATAAAGAAGAGGCAGAGATGCTGGTTGGAAAAGATCGCATAGAAAAGGTGCTGGCAAAACTCCGTGCAGCAGGCCCCGCACTTGTCGTGATTACCGACGGCAAGCATGGCGCATGGGCGCATGATGGGAAGACTATCTATTGCATAACGCCTCATAAGGTCAATGTAGTAGAGACAACTGGCGCCGGAGACGCGTTTGCTTCAGGATTTCTTGCCGGATATTTAAAGAAGAAAGATGTTTGTTTTGCGCTGCGCTTAGGCCAAGTCAATGCAGAATCAGTCATCCAGCATTTTGGTGCTAAAGAAATTCTTCTGACGTACAGCCAGGCGCAGAAGGCCATAAAGAAAGAGCAGTGCAAAGTAGTGAGTAAGAAATGTTAGAAATTAAATATTATCTTGCTTCAAGGTATGAATCTAAAAACGCTGCTTCCCATATATCCATCTCTTCGTCATCCATATCCAAGAGGTCGTCTACTTTATAAAAACGTTCGTCTTTTGCTTCTATCTTAAATTATTTTGAGGGAAGAATGCAAGTTTTTGAGGTTATACAGTAAACTGCTGCGGGCTGAAGCCCGCAGCGTTTACGACTAGCTGTACTGCGTAAGGAGACGTTGATGCTTCACAAGGCAATATTCCTCATAAGTGTGCTTCTGCCAGTGTTTTTTCTGACCTTCTGTTATATACCATTGC
>JACRKK010000086.1 GCA_016219795.1 Candidatus Woesearchaeota archaeon
TAGCGAGAGCACTATAAAAAAAGAGCATAATAAGGAAAATGAGTGAAAGTCAAAGAAGATAACAACCATTTCTATTGCAGATTTCTAGACGAAAAGGTATTTTTTTTCAAAAAATAGGGTTATTCCAAGTTCTCTATAATAGTATATGTACCTTAAGGTTTCATATTTGTTTATCACCCCATTCCTAACAAAAAGCATTCACTCTACAAACAAAGTGGTAAACTCCTTAAATCCAGCTGCAAGCGTGCACGGAACAACAAATGCCATGCCTGCATTGAAAAACCCTTTTAGATAAGGGCCTATGAATCCAACACCGCCCAGCGTCGCCCCGGCTCCGCCGGCAAAGGCCACCACTGCCAGAAGAACACCTGCAACTACTGCGGTATGTAACTGTTTTCTCTCAAGATAAAACAATCCAGCTATCAGCCCCAACAAAATCTGCACAGAAAATATCCACACTGCTGTCTTGTCCAGCCAATCGCCAAAAAGAGCAAGCACTGCTGCAATAAGTCCTGCTGTAACCACAAGCCCATATTTTACGCCATCTGCCATACAAATCACCCCATTTATAGGCACAGAAATTAATATTTGTAGTGTTTCATGTGCCTATATACAGCAGACTCTGACTATAAACATCCGAAAATCAAAGTCTGCCAGTATAATGAGATTCCCTTAGTCATACAGGTATATATGCATTACGGAAATCCTATAAAAAGAGGCTTACCAGACCTTTAAAGAAATGAAACCCGTCAAAGCCGGGGATGGGCAGCAGATTAAAAATAAAGAGGAAACCATTGATGTATTTCATAATTATAACAAGGGGTACATATTTCTTTGCCACCCACTTCTGACGAAGTGCAATCCACGCCCCTAACCACAAAAGTCCATTGATCGCAGGTCCGGCAAATGCAATGACACTACCTACCCACGGGTTGGCCTGCACCATGGCAAGACAAGCGTCTGTTGGGCAACCCCACTGCACATAGGCAGGCACGAAAAAGATAAATCCAAAATTGATGAGCTTAAGCACCACACCCAGAAGCAACCAAAAGTAGGCAGCATGGAACTCGGCAGACATACCAAAAGCAAGCGCGGTGAATTTATGCCCCAGTTCATGCAGGATAATGGCAGGTGCTGCTGCAATGATGGCAAACTTAAAATTGCTGCCGGACGGCTGGCGATAATATTCCAGGGGATCGTAATGATGCGTCGCCTGCCTGCGCATAATAAACATATCTTTAAAGATATACCCCACGGCAAGGGTCATGATGATAATGTCAAACAGCTCTTTAAGCGTGAACAGCATACTATTCCTCCACGATATTTGCGCCATTGATAATACTTATCTGCGAGAAAGCCATCAGAAGTGGCAGCAAAATCATACCGATTATTATTTCTGTCGTGAGTCCTGCATTCAAAAAGAGAATTTTCAAAAGATAATGCAATGCAAAGAAACCAAGAATAATCAGGGCAAATAAAGGCAACAATCGCCAGCTTTCCCTTAGACTCGCTCTCCAGCCGGATCTCAACGGCGTAGAAGTATTAAGCAAAGCGTTAGTCATAAGCATAAAGTACGCCCAGATAGCTAAGAGCACGTATTCAATAGTATTCACAACAGCATCACTAACTAACTGCGGACTGTAGACTGCTTTGTTGTACAGCAAAAAAACCATAGAACCAAAAATACCAAGAGCAAGCAACGCTGTCCATATCAGGTTCACCCGAACAAATCTGCTCATAAATGTCATTAAAGATATTTTCTTGGGGGATAGCAAAAAGTTTAGGTAATAAACAATGCCTTCAAGCACCAGAAACAAGACAAGTGTCATGATGAATCCAAGCAGCATGACACGAAATAATGCGAAAAGATATGTCTTCTCAAAAGGAAGTGCACCCCAGGTCGCTATCGTGCCGCCGGATGGCAAAGAGGTAAGCCCGCTTGAAATCAAGAACGATAAGTTTCCCTCGCCAAGGTAATGCTCGATAGCTGGCTGGATAAGGTTTGCCCGTATCTTGGCGTAGCCCATGACAAAGAGGAGATTAAGCGCAGCTATGAGAAGAAAAGTCCATGGATGCTTGGTAACCACAGCTATGCCTTCTTCAAGCACCCGTTCAAGGAACGCTGACAGCGTTGCAAATTTCCGTTGGGTTGTTTGGAGGAAGCTCATGAAGAGGCACCAGTTATAGGTATTGGTTTTGGTGTAGGATAGCAACCCCATTTTCCATCTATTTGATAACAGAAATCTCCAATGTTACACGTTGAAGTTGCATTTCCGCAGGTGCATAAAGCAGTTGCATTTGTTTCCCCATTACTTGGGCAGCATGCAGTTTGACTGCATTTTGTCTGCTGGCAACAGTATTGGCCCGCACTTGCATCAGGACCGCAGGCAGTCCCCGCGCTTCCACAAAAGCAATTAGATAATGGTTGTTCTGAAGTGCACGCATTCTGTTGCTTATCTGTCTGTCCTGTCACTGAGCTGCACTTCACCATGAATTCCACAGCAGTCTCCTGCGGCTCGCCTACATAATAAGACTTGGTTGCGCTCTTGCGATAGTTACCTGAACCGTCATCCTCAGCATCGTACAACGTGAATTTGGCAGTCCAGGGCAATTCTGCGTCGGGATTAGTATAACAGGGATTCTCCGATTGTACGCTGGGTGTCGTTGAAACAACATAGACTGGATTCTCAACTACAAATGGTTGGGTGATAGTGAAGCTGATCCCTCCGCAACTGCATGGTTGGCCAACTCTATTTGTAGGACAAGTGATGCAGGGGGTCCCACTATTAAAGTTTGTTTTTTGGGGTGATTCCTGATTTGTATATGTTTTTTGTTGATATTTAATAGTGGCGTCTGTCCCTACTAATCCTATCCACATGCCCTGGGTATTGCCAGTGCACGTCGTAAACGCGCTTCCTCCAAGCACCCGGCATTCAGGTGTTGTTGATACTTTACCGAAATCCTCTTTTTTCACGGTGTAATCCGTAGGGAACTGCACGGTATAAACGCCTTCCTGATTCAACTGATACCATCTCTTGGTGCCACTGCCATCGGTATTCCAGACCGTTTGACCTCTGGAATTGATGATTGCCACATCCAGATACTTGGTAAATTCACACTGGCCTGTGCAACTCTGGTGTGCATAAGAACTATCTTCGGGAACCTGCTGTTCTACCTCTACATTAAACGTCGCACGGTCTTGAGGTGCATAGAGTGGTTTGGTGGGTACTGGTCTTCCGGTAAACCTAATCCAGCTTTCTGCTTGCGTGCCAGCATCACATCTATAACTGAGCGTTCCAGCATCAAACTGGCAGAACGCATACGGTGTGGCACCATCAGTACCAATGTGGCAACTCGTCTGTTCTGTCACGCTCTTCCCATCCTTATCACGATAAGTATATTCCAAAGTTGCTTTGTCATATCTCCAGCGGGTTGCTGCCATCTCCTGATCAATTTCTGCACTAACCGTCCCTCCTGCTGGCACACCGTTGCCACCGCTAAACCCACCGCGGTACGTAGAAAGGCCTTCGGGATTGTTTTGTTGTGGGGTTGGATTCGTCCTTGTGGATAGTGCCTGCGCAACATTAACGACAACCCCTTGCTTGCCATTTCGGCAATCACATCTGCCATCAGGATACGAGACAGGATCGTCGGAACAGGAGAAGTCATCAGAGCATTCAAGCCGGATGTTGTAGGTCAGATCTGCGCCAGCTGCAATCCCAAATCCTAGATGGTAATTGAATGTTGAGAGGCCCGGCGGGTTGGTAGAGAGATCATAGCCAATGAATTTCCTTTTGCATGGTCCCATGACTGCAACGCTCTTTATGGGCACAGCAAAATCTTGTTCAAGAATGGCAGCAGGATTGAATGTCCATCTGCCAGTAAATGCAAACAGGCACATGGAATGTAGCAACTGGCGCTCATCAAACATCGCCTTAAACATCTGGTTGCTGCCATACCTGCTCCTTACATTTTTCTCGACGTCAAACGTCGTTGCGCTGAACGCACCAAAAAGGTCGCCAAGACCCCCTGAACTTCTCTTCCCTGGTCCAGCCCCATATTTCTGCATGAAACACCGGATAGCATCCCACATCATATCACATACATAGACACTAAGCACCTGATGGCAGAGACCTGGATCTCCATCACCCGTAGTGTAGATGCTCTGCAAGCACCCCTGTACTGCCTGTAGTGCATTCCTATACAATGTAAGATAGCTGGTCAGTCCCGGTAAGCAGCCGCACTGGACGGTCCGGAGGATGCTAGAAGTGGGATCCACCACATATTTTCTGTCAGATACACCAATCTTCTGGTTGACAATTTTCCACATGCTGTCTACTTTTTGGGCCCTATCCTGTTGTTGTGGACAGGTTATCTTGCCCCGTAGATTTTGTTCAAAATCACTCTGAAATGCAGACGGAACCTTATTTCTGTCTTTAGTATACTCTTCTTCAGTTAAGTCAAAGAGGTTAGTGGAATCACCCATAGGCTTAAAAACCATCTCAGTTCCTACAGTCGAATCTTTACCAAGCAAGTCTGTATCTGTGCCAAGTTCTCCTCCTGCCAATTCCACATTCTGAGTGAGGTAACCGCGTTCAAGCACCACGGTCTTTTGGTCGTTGGCATAGCTTATTCTGTACCACACCTGATTCTCAATAGATGGACGTACAGTATTTGCACCCTCCGGATGGTTGTCCGGTCTGTACTGGCAGTTGGTGTGCACAAGTTCAGCAACAGGTTTTCCCCCTGCTTCACAAAAACCAGCAGCTGCGTTCCATATCGCCCCAATACCTGTACATTCACTATTATCATCATCAGCCATGCGATTGCTGTCTTGCGCAGCAAGGCATTTGGATTGTTTGATCTCATTCATAAGCAGGCATGATGAGCCCCATTGCTGCATATATTCATACCCGCAGCATTCGGGATCTGCAGGATGCGGTCCTTTGCATTTCTCAGGCGTACCACCTTTATAGTCCTCATATACCTCTTTGATGCCTTTAGTACCGGTATCACTATCGGTTGAATATGCAGTAGATATTTTGCTGTAGGAAGGGGCGTTTGTTTTTTCACCAAATGCACAATCGCTTCCTGAATACACCTCTTTTCCGTCTGTTGTCTGGAGACCAGCTACTTTGCGGACAGGGTCAAGCCGCTGTGCCTGCCTGATATGTTCACCCAGTGTCAGGGCTGATGGACACCAAGTCCTGTCACAAACATATTGCATTTTGGTAATCCAGCTTTTCTTCTTGGCAATCGCTTCCTGGCATGTCTTACAACCCTGTTGCTTATCGTTGTCTGTGGTGTATGCGTTATCACACATGCCCACACTTGCCGCATCTCGCATCTTGGCATCAACACCTGCGGTGAAATTACAGCTCCATTTTTCCTGGAAGGTCACCACCCATTGCCATACCCATGTCCCCATACATCCCCAGAACAGTGTTGTCTTTACGGTGTTGAGCGGTTTGAGGATATCGTTTATAAGTTTGATAGTGTCCCCGATAAATTCAATACTCTGGTTAAGGAAACGGGAGGGGATGACATTAGGATTGATGCGCCTGTCTATGGGAACCTCAACAAGCATGCAGGATTTCTGCACGTGATTGTAGTCTTCTAATCCGGTGTTGTAGGGATTGTTATTGTAAGTGTTGGTGTTGTAGGTGTTGCCATAAGGAGTATTATTATAATAATTGCTGGCATAATAATCACTGGAAAAATCAATTTCCATCATCAGCGGCAGCCGTACGCATCCAAATCCAGGCTGTGCCAGACATTCTCCCTGACGATGGTTGCTGATGTTTTCCTCCTGTTTGAAAACAGTCCAGTTGCTTCCCGGAGGGGAGGGATTCACTGGTTTGAAATTAAGTTGAATATATCCTCTGCGAACACCCTCGTCCGAGCCATTTCTTGAACGCACTGCCGTCCACCTTGTCAGCGGAGATTGCATCCACTCCACATCAAAATTTTTTTGGGCTTCTTCGCTTAAGGGAAGGAATTTTACTTTAGGATTGCCTTTGAGGATCTGGTTGAAGCCAGGGCCAGCTGCCCAGGAAAGGTCAACACCTAAGTTGATTTGTGCTATTCCTTTAGCGATGAGACGGGGAGTAAGAATAGGGGGATTTGGTTGGGTGGTATTTATCAGCCACCACGAACCATAGCCGCATTGGGTATAAACTATTCTTCCAAAAACCGGGGTGCTCATATGACCGGCATCGTCTACTGCAGTCAGAGTGATGTTGTTTGTCCACGCAGTTCCTGTGATGAGTACCTGTTGTGTCTGATCCTGTTCGGCAATGATGCGCTGCTCCAGGACAACATCAGCACTAAACTTGCCTTCACTATCGGTGTCTACTATCGTTGCATTCGCTCCATTAAGCGCAACAATGACTTTAGCACTGATGAAATCTCTGCCCCTGTCACGGACTGTTCCCTTAATTTTGAGGAGGGGGACATAGGATGGGCTGTATTGTTGTTCTATATTCTTTGGTTCTATGATTTCCGGCGCACTGGTGTCTGCGATGACAGAGTATGTTTCCCTGACAACATTATTGCTTCCATCTATCGCTTCGATGGTGACATTATTTTGGCCTTCTTGGAGGCTTAAGACATAGCTAAAAGTGTTGTTTGCTTCAATGCTTGCAGTACCTCTCTTGGTACAGTCGCCGGTGAGGTTGTAGGCATGGGGGATTGTGCCATTGACTGATGCGTTTGAAGGTACCTGCAGGGTAATATCTTCTGATTTTTCTCCCTCTGTGCATTGGCTGCTTAAGCCACTGACCTGATAAGTGTAGCTTGTACCTGCCTTTACTTCCTGATCTTGATAGCTTGGTGCTGTCGTGCTTGTCAGGGGACCAGTCCCATTGATGTGGTTTCTGTAGACGAGATATCTGTTGCTTTTGTTGGCTGCATTCCAAATAAGCAGAATCCTATTATCCCGGAACTCTCCTGAAAGGTTGGTTACGGTGGCTGGCACTTCAAATGGATTGGAACCGTCATGAATCACATAAAAATTAATGGTACTTTGTTCATCCACGCTTCCATTGATGAGGAGGCTTGTGCTGTTGATGATAGAAGGAATAGGATTGTGTGTCAATATAGGTGGATCAGTATCGCGGGCAGCGTTGAGTGGTGTTTGTATTTCTGCAGTGTTCCACTGCAAACTTGCCAGGCTTACCGGCAGCATGACTACTAGCAGAATCATGAACAACGCGGTGAGTTGTAGTGTACGGGCCATGAGATTAACCTGTAGTTATGAACGCTGGCTGCAGCGCCTGTTTGTAGAGCTGGTTATCGTTAAGGTAATCAAACACTTGTGCCTCCTGGCCTAGAGCCGGAGCCGGGCTTATCTCTACCACTTTTATCTGGAGGGTATTCTTGTCTTTCATCATAGTCCTATCGGCTGTCCAGTTGCCTGTAAATCCACCATAGACTATTTCGCTTCCTTTCCTGCTGAGGATGATATTAATATCGTAGAGAGCACTTCCGTCAACGAGGGTTATACTGGCCGGAGCAGTGCTATCCTCTTCTGGATAGGTGACAAACTGTTCGAATTCATAAGGTTTACCTATTACAGACATCTGGATGAAGACTACATCGTCAGGTGAGAGTGGCTCTACAGAAGTAAGAGATGTTGATTTGCTTTTGACAATGCTCAGATTAAATGTTCTTGTTTTCTCAAGATGGAGTTCAATCTGTTGGCCCCCTACATATTGCTGCCTTGTTGTGAGGTATCCTTCTTTTTCAGCAACAAGGTAGCCGTTGCTGCATCCCTGCGGCAGGAATCCAGTGGCCTTCACATGGCCGTCAGTGGCTGTTGTCTTACCTAGATTGCAGGCGTATTGGAGGCATTCGTAGCTGAGATTCACATAAGGTAATTCTGTTTCGGGCATTTCACCGTCGCGTCCAAGCACTGTAATTTCTAGAGGATTTGTAGATGTTGTTCCGCAGAATTCCTCGTTGTTCTCGTACGTCGTGAATTCTGGATTAAACGTTGTTCTTACATCTTTGTTGGCCTCATTGTTATCGATAATGACCGGCATGGCAAAGCGGAAAACAAACCCCTCCCCATTAAAAGAAGTGTCTTCCCGGATAGCTATCTGTACAGGATACACCACACCATACACAAAGTGGTACATATTGATGCAGAGGTAACTTAAGAGCTGGGAACTTCCTTTTCCTACATTGGATTTCATAATCCCGCCGCTGCTCGGCGAGACTTTCATATCCATGCCGTAGGATGGTTCATAGATGACGTTGGCTGTCAAGTCTTTAAAATTGGTGCTTCCAACATCCCATTGGAAGTGGAAGTATTCATAGGCATCTTCAGGAATGGGGTCTTCTGGAACGTTGGGGGGTGTTTTCATGAAATCAGCAAGATCGTATGTGGCAAGCCGCTGGTATTCTTCATCTGGATAAAGGTAAGGTTCTACATTGGTGTTTTTTATTTTGATACGGGGATAGTTGTACTGTAACACGGTCTGGAGTTCTTTCTTGATGTCAGCTACCCTCCACCGAAGCGTTCCACAGTGAAAAGTGAGGTGCGTCAGCGGTATTTTGGGGTCGAGCGTTATAAATTCCATGGTCTTATTTTCAAGGAATGCATTGGTGTTTTCAGAGTCTGCAATGGCTTTTGCAAGCTCATACGCCCTGCGAAGTTTGACTGGAAGGATAGTATTGTAGGTTGTGAGTTTGGTCTTTTCTCCTGTCGCTTTTTCTTCAACGTCCAGGATGTAGGAGACAGAAACCCTCACATCATGAGCTGCAATGGTTACTCGAGTCTGGATATCTGCATTTTCTTTGATGGTGTATTCCTGACTAAAGGCTGTGAAATTGTTTAGACATTCCGGCAGGGTTTTGGTGATTTCAGAGGCAAGCTGGTCCTGCATACCCGGGATGGTGGGTGAGCGGTCTTCTCCCGCATAATACCAGAAGGGAACGCGCAGGATTCTATAAGGGTCCAGTGCGAGGTAACTGGTGGGGTTTTTGTCGATTTGAGGCGGAAGGTTGATGTAGCCTCCTTGCGAACCGAGTTTGATAACAGCTTCGCTTGCCGTCTGATCTATACACGATTCAACAAAACTGCTGATTTTGTTGGTGGGCTGCTGTTTGGTGATAGGTTCAGGTGGTAATTGTTCAGATTTCTGGCTGTAGAGATAGTAACCAAAACCCATGATTAAGAGAAGGAGAACTCCTATGATGATAAATAAGGTGACCTGTCCCCTTTTTTCCGTCATTGTTGATTACCCCTCTTGCTGATTTTCTCGGCTGTTTTCTTTATAAATGTTGTTGTAGATAGGTGATATTGAAAAGTTCGTATAGCAAGGCTTTTAGCCTTGCCCAAAGGTTGTGAGCTACAACCTTTGTTGCTATTTCAGCCCTTCTTCCTTTAACCGTATAAGCAAGGAGTGCGTCTCCGTATTTGTTTTTGAACATAA
>JACRKK010000085.1 GCA_016219795.1 Candidatus Woesearchaeota archaeon
AACAAATACGGAGACGCACTCCTTGCTTATACGGTTAAAGGAAGAAGGGCTGAAATAGCAACAAAGGTTGTAGCTCACAACCTTTGGGCAAGGCTAAAAGCCTTGCTATACGAACTTTTCAATATCACCCATCCTACATAGAAATCTGCTTCTTCCCTTCCTTCACTCGCCAGTACTCCATCACAACAATCCCACCCACAATCAGCGAGCCACCTGCCAAAAGCACCAGTATGCTTTTGGAGAAAAGGATGCCAAGTGCAGGGAAATAGTGCTGCAGGAAAAATGCAATAAACAACGTGATGAATGCCTCTGCCGCATAGAGCATGGCAGTCTTTGACGGCCCTATTTCCTTAATGCTTTTGTTAAAAAATAACCATGCCAATGCAAGGACAAGAGACAACAAGACCGCCCATCCTGCAGAAGAATTAAGAAGAGAAACCCCTGCAAGCAACAGTACAATCCCAAGGATTGCCCCACCAAGAAACATCAAAAGGCCAGTTATAGCCAGCACGTTTTTTGTCCTGAAAAACGGCGTGAGAAGGACAATGCCTACGGCATTCAGAAAACTGCTACCTATCACATACCAGTCGCCTCTGCTTCCAAAAGCAGATAGAGCTGCAGGATCGTATGTCAGAAGGATAACTCCTGCAAATACTAAAAAAAAACAGATATAATCCACCCGTCTGAATGCATCTTTGAGGAAGAGAGTAGAGAAAATGATGATAAATACCAGTTCAATCCTGCTTAAGAATACTGCTTTGCTCGCTCCAATTAAGTATATAGAAGAATAGAGAAAAAACGGCACCATTGCAGCAAGAATGATGCTTCCTGCAATGATCCGGACATAGTTTCCTGCACTCATCTGTCGGAATTCATTCCATGAGTTGTGTGCAGCAACCAGAAGAACAAGCCCGCCTACCACGTGCATAATTACAACTAATTGGTATGGTGTCAATGCAGTTCTCCGCAGGATAATTTCTTCACCCAGAAAAAGAAACGCACCAAGAATGGCAGAAATCAATCCATATTTTATCTTCCAGGCCATGTTCGCTAGCTGTAATACAGCTTCTGCTCAGACCGTTGCTGCCTGTCCTTCTGCGAGCCTGGTTTGTTGATTCTTGGACGATGACTTTCTTCATCTCTACGGAGGGTGATGTTCAAGCCACCTAAGAATTGGTTCATGCCAGCTTCCATGGAAAAGGGGCCTTTCACCTCACCTTCAATCGCAGGCTTTCCTTCAAAAACAATCAGTTCATCGCTGAGGTAATCAATAAAAAGCAAGTCGTGGTCTACGATGAGGGCGGTCTTTCCTGTCTGCTCCATTAAATCACGTATGATCTTGGAAATAAGAAGGCGCTGCTCTATATCAAGATAGGCTGAAGGCTCGTCCATCAGGAACAGATCAACATCCTGTGAGAGACAACGTGCTATGGCTACGCGCTGCAGCTGACCACCGGAGAGGGTGTTGAGCGGTTTGTAGAACAGCTCTTCGAGCGCAAGTGGCTGGACAAGTAGGGCATTAAAGCGGTCAATGGCTTCCTTCAAAACAGTGATCACCAGCGTCTCGTCTCCCTCTATATATTGGGGTTTGTATGCCACGCGCAATTTTTCGTTGAGCTTGCCCTTGTCTGGTTTCATGACACCGGCAAGAAGCTTGACAAATGAGGTCTTTCCAATGCCATTCTTACCCACCACCCCTATTGTCTTTTCACGATGCAACTCCCCCTTAACTGCCTTAAGATGGAATCTGCCAAGTTTGCATTCTATCTGTTCCCATGAACACAAAGGTATGTTCTTGGAATGCTTTTCTGGCGGACGTTGAAAGAAGCGTATTTCGTGATCACGGAAACGGATGTTCTCCTCTTTAAGATAGCCATCCAAAAATACATTAATCCCAACCCTGGTTGCCTTCGGCTGACTGACAATGCCGTAGGCACCTTCTTCTCCGTACATGATGTGGATGTTGTCAGTCATATAATCAAGAATGATGAGATCGTGCTCCACCACAAGAACTGCTGTCTTCTCATCCGCAAGCCCTTTGATAAATCTGCTGACGCGGATGCGCTGTTCTATATCAAGAAATGATGACGGCTCGTCAAAAATGTAGAGGTTAGCATCACGAAGAACTGTGGCTGCAATGGCCACGCGCTGCAGTTCCCCACCGCTTAAGGTAGCAAGATCATTCTCTAGGATGTTTCCTAAATCCAGTAATTCAATCACCTGATCAAATCTTTTTTTCTCGTCAATCTTTTTCAGAAGGTTGCCCACTTTTCCTTTGGCAGTCTTGGGCAACAGGTCAACATGCTGTGGCTTGTAGCTTGCCTTGATCTCTCCTTTTTTCATGCGTTCGAAAAATCCCTGGGCTTCGGTTCCTTTAAAAAACTGGATTAGTTCATCATAACCAACGCCATCTTGCTCATAATCACCTAGATTTGGCTTGAGGTTTCCGGAGATAATTTTAAGCGCAGTAGATTTACCTACACCGTTCTTCCCTATGACACCCACCACTTTCCCAAAGACGGGTGTAGGCAGGGAATAAAGCATGAACTCGTTTTCCCCATAACGATGAATGGGCTGCTGGTTAAGTGCTTCCGGAAGGTTGATGACTTTAATGGATTCCGGCGCAGCCTTGACACAGATGCCGCAACCTATGCAGGTCAGTTCATCAATGTAGAGCTTTTTGTCCTCAATCTTGATGCATTCAATGCCCCTTCGGTTCACTGGGCATAGGCCCTGGATGTAGAGCTTTTTCTGCATGTCTTTGAGCTTTTCATTGTCCACGACTGCGATGCGTTTCATAGTGCAGGCGAGAGAAGGATGGTTTTATATAGGTTTCCGTCAAATGGAGCTCCATTTGATAGAGCATGCTGGTGGAGCATTGACTCCTACGTCGTCAAGCTCCACTATATTAGGAATCATCCGTTAAATTTATATAGCATACCGCTCGTGGTAGATAAAAAGAGGTTGAGTGATGAAAGCATATTTCCTGATATTCATGGTCTTGGCATTGCCTCTGGCTGTAGCCGAGGAGCCTTTAGCGACAAAGGATGTTGTCAAGAGTTTCTATGAGGCAGCTGCACAGACGCAGGCAAAGGCCCCTATAGAACAGGGTTTTGGCGGTGTTTCCTGGGTCGTTTGGATTGCGTTGATTATTATCTTCCTTGCCATCGCGGTCTATTTTCTCTTTGGTGGAGGACATAGTAAACATAAAATATACACCACCAAAAAAACCAAATAATATATAAAATAGGTCCTGTTTTCTTTAGTCCATGAAATGTGAGAGTTGCGGAAGCAAGATTGCGACGACGTTCCTCAAGAAAATGCTAGGCACCAGCATCAAAGATAGCAAGGGAAAGAAGCATGTGGTGTGCAGCAATTGCCAGAGGACATTAACCAAAGAAGAACTTCTCAAAAAAATATAATAGCCCTCAATGGGATTCTCACCAAATGGAGCACCATGCTCGCAGAACGAGTTCTTCGGCACATCCTCTCTGCGTTCGGATGTTTGATAGTGCAGTCAAGGGAGACATTTCTTTCAGAAAGTCTCCCGAACTATCGACTCTCTCAGAAAAGCCCTCAATGGGATTTGAACCCATGGCCTGCTGCTTACGAAGCAGCCGCTCTACCACTGAGCTATGAGGGCAATATTTGTACAACGGTGACATCTGGCATTGGGCTTTTGTTTTTAAAATATTCGTTTACTTTTCTTTGAGATACGGCATCACGCCATACGCAACTACTGCTGCAACAATAACGACACCCCAAAAAGCAAGGGGGTCAATTTTCCTTGCAGCCAGGAATACAAATGCCATAATCAGCATAACGCTCAGCACGACAGCGATTCCTTTGGTGTAGATAGTTCTCACGGCCAGAAGAATAACACATAACATTTATAAACCCTTGCTTGTTTTCTGCAAAAAATGGGAAAACAAGTTGTAGAGTGTCTCATTGAGGGGGGGAAAGCATCTGCAGGACCACCTATTGGATCCAGCCTTGGCCCTCTTGGGATGAACCTTGGACAGTTGATTAAGGATATCAATGCCAAGACCGATAGTTTCAAGGGTATGCAGGTTCCCGTAAAGATTACGGTAGATACTGACACTAAAGAATATACGATTACTATTGGAACCCCTCCTGCTTCTGCATTAATCATCAAGGAAGCCGGCGTCCAGAAAGGTGCCGGAAACCCATTACAAGATAAGATTGCAGATGTTAGGATTGAGCAAACCATCAAGATTGCAAAAATGAAACAGGATAGTCTTACAGGTAAGACCTTAAAAGAACGGGTCAAGGAAATCATAGGCACTTGCAATTCTATGGGTATCATGGTAGAAGGTGTTTCCGGAAAGGAAGCCATCCAGTTGGTCAACCAGGGCAAATTTGACAAGAAGATTGCCGATGAAAAGACTGAACTTTCAGCAGAAGAGCTCAAAGAGCTTGAGATGGAGAAAAAGCGCCTTGAGGAAGAGATCAAGACCAGACGGGAAGAATTCATGGCAAAAGCCAAAGCAGTTGTTGCAGAAATGGCAGGTAAAGAAAAGAGCGCCATCAAACATAAACTGCTTGAACTCAAGATTCCGCTTACCATCATTCAGGAAGTTATGCCTGCAGATGATAAAGCCAAACCAGCAGCAGCACCAGGCGGCGCAGCCCCTGCAACGGGTGCAGCAAAGCCAGCAGCTGGCGATGCCAAGAAGAAGTAGGTTTGTTCTCGGTGATATTGAAAAGTTCGTATAGCAAGGCTTTTAGCCTTGCCCAAAGGTTGTGAGCTACAACCTTTGTTGCTATTTCAGCCCTTCTTCCTTTAACCGTATAAGCAAGGAGTGCGTCTCCGTATTTGTTTTTGAACATAA
>JACRKK010000088.1 GCA_016219795.1 Candidatus Woesearchaeota archaeon
GGCAAAAGCCAATTCTGTCCTTTGAATGATTGAATATATGTCATTAAATCACCTCTTTTTATTGACGAGAAGTTAGGTATTTATAGATGAGAGCAAGTATAAATACTTTGTTAATTGTGGGACGGCCTCTTTAGGGTGGGGAGGAGGTCACGAAATTATTTTTTACTCTAAGGAATCAGAGATGGAGGGGTGGATGTTTCTTTATATAGCTGATGGACTGCAGCTTCAAGATTCAATCGAGGGAATTCAATGTAATTTAACTGTCGAATCACTGCTTTGTGCTGTCCATAAAGCAGAACCCGTACAAACGGATTTGCCTCATTATACTGGTCCATATAATCTCGTATGATTTCCAACCGAGTTTGGCGGGGCATTGCACTTTCACGCAGGTCTTCTCTAGTGATATTATAAAGTGCAGAAGAAAAAGCAGTATATGTAATCCCGGCAGTAATTGCAATTGCGGCAACAGCACAAAGTGTTTTGAGAGGACGAGGTACCATAGTCCATTGAGATTCCACCCAGGCATCATGATTTTCTGATTCTTGCATAATCAAAACCCTCCAAAAAAATGCGGGGAGGAGGATTACCACCAGCCCTTTACAAAAGCGCTGGGGGAAAGTGTGCGGCATAAAGCCACACGACGCCCAGTAACATCCTTCATTTAAAGGGCTACTGATGCTCCAACTCCTGCATGAATGATGCGGGGAGGAGGATTTGAACCCCCGTAGACGCTAAGTCACACGGCCCTGAACCGTGCCCGTTTGACCGCTCCGGCATCCCCGCAGATGGAAAACCATATGGTGAACCAGTTCACCAAACTTTCAGGGTACCTGAAATATCTGGTAGTTTACTCCAGTAAGACATTTGCGTACGCAAATGTCCCACTAACTTCTGATGGTAGAAAGAAAAAAGCAGGTTTTAAAAAGGTGATGGTCGTCAACGATTAAATTTATATAGGGGTTAGGGTTTGCTCTGCCAACCGTTAAAGGGGGGATGATATATATGAAAGCACGTGAAATGCTATCTGTTGCAAGTTTACTAATAATTATGATTGCTGTTTTTTCTGTGGTTGCATTCTCAGCGCCAGCGGGTACATTTTCCAGCAAGAATAATCGGGGAGTTCAGAATATGGCATCACCATCCGTTATTACCGCAAACAGCCTTGCGTCTGGCACCAACACTCTTCAGATTCAAAAACCAGGCTTGGTTGATACTGGCCGCGTTACACTCTCTGCAATTACTCTGCCATCCGGATTTGGCGACTACCATTTTGTCGATGCCACTGCCTGCGGCAGATATCAGGGCAGCGCCTATTATTTGGCTGTATCTTCAAACGGCACCTTAAGCCAGGTCAGTCTGGACTATGGGGGCAAAGGTATCATCACTGATCTGAACCTCAGCAACCAAGGCAATACAAACATAGTAAAGATAGACTGCACCTCCTTAGTCTACGAGAATGGTCTGAGCACACTGTTTGCAACGGTTATTTTAGATGATGCTCGTGTCTACATGCTTGACCGGCTTCGTGGTACCTTCAACTACTGGTGTGATCTCGACACTCCCACAGACTGTAAAATAGATAGATTCTCAGCAGTGGATATAGGTAACGCAACAACTGCCTATATTGCTGCACGCGATACCCTCTATAAATACACCTTGGGTACTGGATCCGTTACCCGCATCATTGATGCAACCCAGTTCTCAGCAGAGCCGCTTCAGTTCTATGATGCCTATTATTATTCAGATACTCTTCTGCTGCTTGGTACAAGCAGGGGTGTTGCGTATATCAATCCCCTAGACGTATCCCAACGAGGATTTTTGCAGGGTCTTTCCGGTGATGATGTACAGGCCAATGCCATAACATTACAGGGAACACTTCTCATCGCAACCGTGATGGATGCTTTGGGCACGCACCAGTCTTTGATAACCTATGATTTAGGAACAAATACCCTCGGTGGGAGTGTCGAATGGCCAACAACCAATGGTGTCGTTTTGGATATTGAACAGGTCTACAATGACTATTACACCGCAGGTACCTTTGGCATCGTGAAGTACAAGACGTCAACCGGTCAGTTTATTGCAACTGCAGTTCCCGGACTTACCGTGACCTCCCTTGCCTACATTGGCAGTTCTTTTGATACTGATTCTTTTGTGGTGGGGACTAATCGCGGTCTTTACCTGATTGTCATTGAACGGGACACAGGTTTAGTTACCAAATCTTTTAGTTGGGATGTGTGGGTTGCCGGACAAAACACGCCGGAATTATCTGTGGGGTCAGAATCTATCGCAGATGTAGATGCAAACCAGGGAACACTGCTTGTCTGCACCCTCTCTATTTGTAGGGACTACAACATCAGCTCCTTGCAAAGCGAGCTTGATAACCCTTAATTTTTTCTTTTTCCGTTCATTTCTTTAAAAAAGATTTATATACTCCCTGACCTCAAAGGAATCTATGCGAATGATTACCCTCTCCATCATGGTGCTTCTTCTCCTGCCATTTGTTGCAGGAGAACTGGTTATTGATGGATGGTATTATCCGGGTGATACGCTTAATGTTGACAATCATCTCTATGTTGTCGGCCTTACACCTTCATACTATCCCTCCTGCGCACCCAGTGATGACACCTGCGACTGTAGCAATCCCTTCGCTTCGGCATGTATCCCCCAAAACGATATCTATCTGCAGGACAGGGCAGTTTTTCGGGGCGAAAATACCTCTTTCATTCTCAAATATGGGGAATGCGCCCAAGATGCCCTCAGCCGCTTCTGCTTTAAAGGTGTGAGGTTTGACCTCCAGAGAGGGTATGGCAAACTGGACAGGATCACTCAACGGGAGATCCCCCAAGAATACATCACGGTTGAGTCACTGGAGGGAGAACTGGAAATGGAGCGCAGCATCAGCAGCTCCTCTCCGTTTATTCAGGAAGAAACAACAGTTTCTGTCACAATCAAGAGTGTGGCAGAAGGGACACCTACAGCAATACTCTTTGTAGATAAACTTCCTTCAAATGTTGCGTTTGTTCGTGGGTCGTCTGATATAACCTTTTCTGAAGGTGGTGTACGCTGGTACAGGCCTTCTCTTGCAGGAGATGCCTCCTTTTTCTATGTTATCAAGCCGCTAGGGGCTGGAAATGCTAATTTTGCTGCAACACTGGGTTACCAATATGAAGGCATGAAAAAAAATCTGACCTCAAGCACCATCAAGCTGACGCCAAAAGCAGCTATGGAGATTACCACAACTCTATCACCAACAACAGTACCTATCGGTAAAAAAAGTACCTATACTCTTACGTTGTTCAACAGACACCCCAAAGATGCGCAAAACGTTATCGTGCGGGTTGTTCCTTCCCCCTCATTGCTATGGCCGGCTTTGGGTGATGGATTTTTAAAAACAGGTTCTGCACTGGAATGGCGCGGATATATTGATGCTGGTGAGAAGGAAGAACTGGAGATCCAGTTTCAGACAGGCCGTATGGGATCCTGGCCCATCAGCACCACAGCAATAGCAACCTACGGGAACATTGAAGAAACCCAGACAAACAATGCGACACTTATTGCCTCTCTGGTTCCTTTGACTCTTACTGCTTCATTTGCCTCCTCTGATGCCACGCTTGATCCTGGGCAGGAAAGCTCTCTTACAATTTATTTTGTCAATAATGAGGCACTGGTGAATGATTATAAGGATATGCGGATTACTGTTGCTATTCCCGGAAGCGATACCTTCCGTGCATCGTTTCCGTCTCTTACTTTCTTTGGTAAAAACAGCAAAGTCCTGCTTACAAAAATACCCTTTAAGGCCCCGATGGCCAATAGAACCACTGCATTCACTATTAACATTTCAGGAACCTATAAGACCTCCTATGATGACTCACTAAATTTTACTTGGTACCCCTCATTTAATGTTGTGCTTCCACCGACTGCAGACAACGGAACCCTTGAGATTGTTTATGCAAATCCCGCCCGCATGAATCTTACGGATGCTGTTGTTCTTAAAGTGAGTGCAAGAAATACAGGCAAGGTGAAGTTGGACCATATAGAGTTGGGGGAGATTATCCCGCCTGATGCAGAGGTTATTGGTGGTACAGCCACCGGAGTTATACCTTCCCTGAATCCAGGAGAGACTGTAGTCGCTTATCAGTATAAACTGCGGCTGCTACCTTCCTGGAAGTCTCCTACTATCACCCTTTATACCTCCGCAAGCTATTTCACTAAACAAGAAAATACCTACAGCCAGATCCGGCTGGAACGTAACAGAACCCTAACCCTCAGTGGCGTTTCTAACACCACATTTACAAATGCAACAAACCAGACACCCCCAGTCACTATAGAGACAAACGCGACCCCTACACCTCTAGAAACTAACGCACCAGAGACAGAAAGTGCAGGAGGCCGAGTAGTTGACCAGATTGTTGATTTCTTAAAGCGCCTCTTCTCTTGATATTTTTCCGCAACTTTTATAAATACACAAGTATAAAAAGCATGCATGGAAGAGGGGAGCAAGACTGTTGAAACTAATGTGGATTCTTTAGTACATCTCTTAAGGAACACCAATCAGTTGTCCCTCCATGATGCTGCTAAGAAACTGGATTTGCCTGTGGAAACTATAGAAGCCTGGGCAAACTTTCTGGAAGAAGAGGGTATCCTGCACATTGTCTATAGATTTACCACACCTTATCTGGTCTATAGCGAGAACGCAAGCCAGACCCCGAATCAACAAAAACCTGAGCTGAGCAAGGAAGATAAAGAGGTTGAGGCGCTGATTGCACTGATAAAAAAAGCAAAACAGCATCTTAAGAACAATGAATTCAAGCTTGCCAAAGAAGCACACGGTCAGCTCCGCCTCTTTCTGAAAAATATGCCTGCAGACAACATCAAGCAAAAAAAAGAGGTATTAGATAATCTTCGTGATTTGGAAAAGAAATTGTTCCTTGAAATTATTACCTACAGTGCAGATAAAGCAGAAGAGCCGCTTGGGGTGGACGAAACCCTTGATAAAATCAAAGTAATTGAGCAGTCCCTCCAACTCAAACCCATCGATTCCGGTGAAAAGAAGGAGATAACTACCCATGACCGTCGGAACATAACGGGCATCAAGTTCCTTTTAGAAGAAGCTTATGAGCATCTGCAAAAAAGGGAGTTTGAGCAGGCGAAAGACAAATATGCCCAAATAAGGAAAGTGTATCAGGAATTACCAAACAGCTATCTTGAGGAGGGACATGACATCAACCAGAAGCTGGTGAAGCTTAACAAAGATCTTGCTACAACGATGGAAAGTGTCTTTGCAGAAGAGGTCCACGATAAATATGATAAGATTTTGGAACTTCTTGAGATAGCAGGCAATTGCATCAAGGAAAATAAAGTGAACGCTGCTGCCGTAACATACAATGAAATAAAAAAGTTGTATGCATCCTTGCCCAACGCTTTTATTGAGAAAAAGATTGAGTTGCAGAACCAGATTCTTGAAGTTTATCACGAACTGATTACCAAATTTGACCAGGTCTCAGCATCACAGATTAAAGGAAAAAGCAAGGAAATTGAGGGTCTTATTGCCCAAGCGAAAGGGTACCTCAAAGAGGGTAAACTTCATCTTGCCATCAAGACTTACCACACTATTTCTGCCATTGTTGAAAAACTACCCCACGGGTTTATGGAGAAAAAGATTGAGCTTGAAACCAAGGTCCTTGAGCTTAACAAACTCCTGATGCAGTATGAGGAACAGTTATCTCTACGTATGGTAGATGAAGGGTCAAAAAGGATAGACGGCCTTTTTGCCGAGGGTGAGCAACTGCTCCAGAAAGGAAACATTGAAGGTGCAGGAAAAATATATTCTGAGATTAAGCAGTCTTTTAATAAACTCCCGGATGGTTTTATTGAGCGGAAGACCAAAATCCAAGAGCGGATTGTTGTATTTGACAAACGCCTTGTGGGTGCATCAGAAAAGGCAGCAACTCTTGACTTTAAGAAAAAAACAAGGAAGATAGAAGAACTTCTGGATTCCATTGATAAATTTTTAGGAGACAAAGAGGTTGATCTTGCAGAAGAGGCTTATGGAGAGACACTTTACCTTTTTTCAAAATTGCCTCCCGGATTCCTCAATGAGAAAGTGCAGCTTCGGCTCCAACTGCTCTCTTATTATAAACAGATAATCCTGCATCATGATAAGACCCTGCTCAGCAATGTTGACGAAGAGACCCAGCGGATTTATCACCAGCTTCTCAAACTGCTGATTGACGCACAGCAGAACATCAAGCATGGAGAGTATGAGATGCTGACCCTCCAATACAAAAAAATAATACCTCTCTTCAGCAAACTGCCTCTGGGTTTTGTACAGCAGAGGATAAAGATTAGGGACGAGATTATGAAGGTGTATTATGCGGTTATGCTATATCTTAAAACAAAAGAACTGGATCTTGTCGTTAAGAACAAGAATTATGACACTTTACGGGGGCTGCTCAAAGGCATGAAAGAAACCTATGAGCTCCTTGCAAAAAGCCCGTTTGATGTAGAGTTCTTGTCATTTATCAACACTAAATACAACCACCACCTTAGCCTCTTGACGCTCTACGAGCGCAAGCAGAAACGTGATGGCACAAAACAAATGACGGATGACCTTACCCCCCTTATCCAACCGGCAACATTTGATGCAGCTCGGGCTGCTGATGCAACCCACCACGCCCATGGCCTTCATCATCTTAAGGAAGTGTTTGCCCAGGATCTGGATATCACAAAGGAGCACATCTTTCGAAGCCTCAAGGCTGTGGAAGATAAGGGTGCAGGTTTCTTCCGAAAACTAGCCCACAGAGGAAAGAAAGAAATGGATGACCTCCATGGAATTGCCGGTAGAGAGCATGAAGGGGGAGTCGAAGAGTTGCATGCCTATCTCCAAGAGCAGGGTGAGTCACCTGAGCACCATGAACGGGTGGTTGGTCGGCTGAAGCATATGATCACAAAGCAAGAGGAAAAAGCAAAAGCAGCATAAGTGTCCTGAAAAAAAAGAGGTGGAACATTGTACATTCCTGATCCTGATAAGCTTGAAGAGGGTGAGATCATCCTTGATTCTTATCAGTTATTGATAGAGAGCCTTGTAGTAAAAATAGCTATCATAAAGGATAAAAAATCCAACCTGTTCTACACACTCTCCCTTCTTAATCTTACAAAAGTGACGAAGATAATTCTTGAGAAGATACGTGAAGAATTTATCTCCCAAGTTAACATTGGGCGTATAGACATTACTGAAGATACCAACAAGGATATCAAAGAGCGCTTCAAAAAAGAGATTCTTGTGCTCATCAACAAATATTTCCCCCATACAGACCAGAAGACTGCGGATTTGCTTATCAGCTATATTATCCGGCAGAATATAGGTCTTGGAGATCTTGAGATCCTTCTCAAAGACAGCATGCTTGAGGAAATTGTGATCAACAGTTCCAAGGAACCTGTGTATGTCTATCACCGCCGCTTTGGGTGGCTGCGGACGAATGTGCAATTAAGTAATGAAACGCTTATTAGGCACTACGCCACGATGATTGGAAGGGATGTGGGCAAGGAGATTACTATTCTTAATCCTATTATGGATGCACATCTTCCTACAGGGGATAGGGTGCATGCAACACTGCAGCCAGTCTCCAACATGGGCAATACCATTACCATCAGAAAATTTTCTGAGAAGCCCTGGGCCATCACTGATTTTATTAAGGCAAACACAATCTCATATGCAGCTGCAGCGCTGCTTTGGCTTGCAGTGGAAAATGAGTTGTCTATCCTTATTTCCGGTGGAACTGGTTCAGGGAAAACATCCATGCTTAACGTCATTGCTAATTTCTTCCCCCCAAACCAGCGTATCATCAGTATAGAAGATACTCGGGAAATAACGCTCCCTGAGAATTTGCATTGGGTCCCTATGGAAACCAGGCTGCCAAATCCTGAAGGGAAGGGAGAAGTAACCATGCTTGACCTGATTGTAGGCTCTCTTCGTATGAGGCCTGACCGCATCATCGTTGGTGAAATCAGGAGAAAGAAAGAGGCGGAAGTCCTTTTTGAAGCGATGCATACTGGTCACAGCGTCTACGGAACCGTTCACGCAAACAACGTTGAAGAGACCATCCGACGCTTAACCAATCCCCCTATTGACATCCCCCTTGAGATGATTCCTGCAGTCTCGCTCATTGTGGTCCAGCACCGTAACCGAAGAACAGGCAAACGAAGAACACTGCAGATAGCTGAAATACTTCCTGATAGTTCTTACCAGATCTTAATGCAGCTTGATGTGCAGTCGGATGAGCATCGGAAAGTAAAGGAGATGGTCCATACCATGAAGGTGCTGAATCTCTATACGGGTCTTACGGCAAAGGAGATTGAGCAACAGATGGAAGAGAAGATAGGTATTCTTAAATGGATGGTCAAGCATAACATCACCGACATCAATAAGGTAGGTGACATCATGAGCAAATATTACTATACTAAAACAACCAAGGACTTTGGGTGATTGCAAGTGATTCACCAAATTGTCGGGACTATTCTTAAGCACTCACCTGGTATCAAGCATAGCCTGGTTATGGCCAGGATGGATGTTGAACCTGAAAAGTTTGTTGAGAAATGCGTGATGACTGGACTGGTTATTGCACTTGGGCTTACCGTTTTTCTCTTCTTCCTGTTTGCAAAATTAGGTATTGATATAATATTATTGATTCCCATCGCTGTGGTGCTGTTCTTTGGCGCGATGATTTTTATGCTTAAGAGCCCGGGTGCAGTCATCAGCAGAAGAAGAAAAGAAATTGAATCAGAGGTGCTTTTTCTTGGGCGGTACCTTCTTGTGAAGATAGATTCAGGCGTACCCCTCTATAATGCGATGATTGATGCTTCCAAGAGTTTTGGTATTGGGGGAAAATATATGAAAGAAATAGTAGAGGATATCAACCTTGGTGTTCCTTTGGAGGATGCGCTTGATCAGGCGAGGGAATACACACCATCCCCAAAATTCAAATGGATTCTTTCTGAGCTTATTGTCTCTCTTAAGACTGGCATTGACATTTCTGACTCGCTGCGTGCGGTTCTTGACCAGATAACACGGGAGCAGCTTATTGAGATTAAGGAGTACAGCAGAAAGCTTAACGCCCTTATGATGTTATATATGGTTATTGCCACGGTTTTGCCCTCCCTTGGCATGACACTTTTGGTTGTGGTCTTTGCTTTTTTATCTATCGACCTGACCAATACCACTATCTTTATCATTATTTTTGCACTCATCTGCCTACAGTTCATGTTTTTGGCAATCATTAGGTCTACAAGGCCGAATCTAAACATATAGGTGTAACTATGACATTTGCAGAGTTTTTTTTTGACAAAATGGGGAAGGCATATCTCCCCAAGAAAATACGTTTGGGCCTGCATCAATATTTTATGAAGGCCGGTATTGAAAAAGTGCCGTACCGACTCTTTGGTGTCCTCTTTCATCTTAGTTGGATGATCACTCTTTTCGGCTATTTTTTATTTTTCTACCAGCGTATCAGTGACGAAGGCCCCGTTACTTTTTTTCTGGTGACATTTGTATTGTGGGTGATGCTTCAGACGCTTACGCTGGTGACTTTTTTCTCTCTGTTCTATTTATACATAGACCTGAGGATATTTGAGAGAACAAAAGAAATGGAGAGAATTTTGCCTGAGTTCCTCAGATATGTAGCTGAAGATCTTAAAGCGGGACTTCCCTTTGATAAAGCGTTGTGGCAGGCCATAAAGCCAGAGTTTGGTGTGCTTGCTTCAGAAATTAGTCTGGTGGCCAAGCGGGCGATGACAGGACAGGATGTGGATGAAGCCCTGAAAAGTTTTATCGAGAAATACGATTCTCCTATGCTAAGACGATCGTTTTCTCTGATTATCGAAGCGATTAACAGCGGAAGCAGAATTGCTGACACCATGGTCAAAATTGAAGAACAGCTGCGGGAGACAAAAGATCTCAAACGTGAGATGGTTGCCACCAACACGACTTACATTTTCTTTATCAGTTTCATCGTGCTTGGTGTTGCCCCTGGGCTGTTCGGATTGTCTTATAGTCTTCTTACTATCCTATCCAGTGTTGCACAGAAGCTTCAGCAGACAACAGCACAGGCATCAAGCCTTCCTCTGCAGATTAGCGGAGTCAATATAGATCCTAACCAATTTGTCACGTTTTCTCTTCTTGCACTGGTGGTTATTTCAGTCTTTGCCTCTATGATTATGTCCCAGATCAAACGGGGGAATATCAAAGGGGGGATCAAATATATCCCCTTCTTTACGGTTGCCTCACTGGGAATGTACTTGATGTTCAAGGCGTTGTTTGCGTTTTTCTTCGGCGGCCTGGTCTGAAATTCTGCTGAAAAGGCTCCGGTGAAAATCTTGCAAGAATGCTCGACTTAGCAGCTGCAAAACTTGTGGTTTCTTTTAATTTAATAGCGAATCTCATTAACTATTGAACAATTGTGAGATTCGCTAACTAGCAAATTGCAAATAAAATGTTCAAATATCATTGCAATTTGCTATAAGGCCGACATTCCCCGGATGGGACAACCCCCTTGTCGGCAAA
>JACRKK010000087.1 GCA_016219795.1 Candidatus Woesearchaeota archaeon
AATTCTACTGGAATTTCATGAAACCTATCAACGAAAAACTGACACCAGCAATAATCGAAGGACAAGCAACCAAAGTCTGGACATGGGGAAATTTTCTTCATACAAAATTAAAGTATCTTTAGTAAGACACTACCAAGAATTCTCTAGAATTCCAAAGATTTAAATAGGAGTATTCCTGTTTTCCTCTCTATGGCTTTTTTGAGCTTTAACAAAAAGAGGGAAGCACCGGCAAATGAGCCTGAACCTGCACCGCTTGGGCCCCCAACGGATCTTGTATTAAGCATGCGGCAGCAGGGATTGTCCAACAATCAGATTGTCTTAAGCCTCCAGCGTGAGGGATATTCTTCAACCCAGATTTTTGATGCTATGAATCAGGCAGATATCAAGGGTGGTATTGAGACACCCCCTGGTGGTGCTTTGGATCAGGTGTCTGCACCTGAAAATCCTATGCAGGTGCCTATTGCACAATACCAGCCGCAACAGCCTGCGTATCCTCTTTCACAGCAGTCGCAATCTTCCAACGAGACAGAACATATTGAGGAGATTGCTGAGGCGATTATTGATGAAAAATGGGATGCGCTCCTAAAAAACATTGATAAGATTGTAGACTGGAAGAATGAGACTGAACAGCGGATTGCCAAACTTGAGCAGAAGATGACTGATCTCCACACCAGTTTTGAGCAGCTGCATACCGCCATTGTGGGAAAGATTGGGGAGTATGACGAGCATATCCTGCAGGTGGGCAACCAGCTCAAATCCATGGAGACGGTGTTCCAGAAAGTCCTGCCTTCATTTACAGAGAATGTGCACGAACTCTCCCGCATTACGGATACGATGAAAGGGAAGAAATAAAGGAAAGATTCTGCTTCGCAAAATCTTGGATTCTTAAGATGTTTTCCGCTCTGTATGCTGGCAACCGCTAATGGTGTCCGCCCCCTCCTCCGCCACCCGCTGGAGGTGCATTGGTAAGAAGCAGTATGGTAAACATGGCAATCAGAAGAATGACAATAAAGCCAAGGACTTTTGGATGCGCTAATATCCGGATGGCAGTAGCCTCTGCACTTTGTGTTTCTACACCGTTTCCTACAGTAACATACTGTCCAGTCTGTCCGGGGTTGTAGGGCTGTTGCGTGGAGGGTGATTGCGGTATGGGGACCTGTGGATTTTGGATATTGCGCAATTCCTGTCCTTTGACATAACCGAAGGCGGCAAGGATAAGAACTATACATATAATGCTGATAGTCCAGACAATTCCTTTTCCTTGTTGTCCATGTAATATTTCATGGAAATCCCCTTCCTTTGCCCCAAACATCATGAACATCACAATCATCAGAAAGCCAAAGATGAAGAGTGTAGTAAACCAAGGGGTCATGATCTTGATCATTTCAAGCGAGAAGCCGGAAAAGAGCACCAACACGCCAACGGCTAGTGCAATGAGGGCATGAAGGACCTTATTGTCGCCAAAAATCTTGATTTTGGAGAGGATGCCATATACTACTGCCCATATCAGGATAAAAATAAAGATGACGCTGAAGTTCTGCAGAAGTGAGATATCCAAAAAGCTTGCCATGGTTGCTTAGTGGCCACCGTGGCCTCCGCCACCACGACCACCACTCCACAATTTGTCCCAATCATCCCTCATACGATGCATTGCCCCTACATGCTCAGCGTTTTCTCCTGCACCGGTGATGAACGCAATGAGGACACCAAACACCAGAATGATAATGACTGCTGCTATCAGATCGCTTCCGAGATAGTTCTGAACCCAGTCCCATCCAGTCCACCATCCGGCAGCCGCGCCGAAAATGTAGACAATGATGACGAAAGAAAGGATGCCTATCCAGGCAGAAAGGGAGCCACCAACCCATTTTGCGTCTCCGCCAAAGAGTCCAATAAGGAGGAGAAGCATGATGCCTGCAATGGCCACCAGCGATACCTGAGGCAGGGCCTTGTTGAGCATTTCAACGACATCAGCACCTGGAGGATATGATTGGGTAACGTGGGGTATGACTACCATCAATGCAACAATAATGGCAAAAGCAACGTTTAAGTTTTTCCTATGTTCTCCCAGTATTCTTGTCTTTTGCAAGACTGCAAAAAGAACGATAAAAATGAGCAGGAAGGGCAGCATTACATCCGTAAGCCCCAGGTTTTCTAGATTTTGAAAGACTTGTTGAAAATTCAATGCCATGATTTCGCCTCCTTTTTGTCTTCTGAAGGATGTTCTCCTTTTTATATCTTTCTAATACGATTAATGATGATCTTTACTTGCTGCACTGGATTCTCCATGAGAGCCACTGTCTGAGGGCTTCTCACGCATGGTTGCCAAAAATATAGCTCCCACAAGGACAGCGAGCAGGATTAATGAGCCGATGACTGTGGAATCCCAGCGGTAATAGAGGTAGTACCATATCCAGTACAGCCAGTTGCCGCCGTCAGGCGTCTTGACTGCATGCAGGAAAATTAGGGCGATGCCTGCAAAGGCAAGGAACATAAAAAATGACTTCCATTTTTTCTGAAGATAAAAATCTGCACCTTCAGCGTGGAAGGATCCCACCAAAAGCAGGAAGAAGATGATAATTAAGAGCAGCACGACAACATTGGACATGGCTTCGTTAATGAGAGCGACGAGTTTAGCAGATGCTACCACCAGAAAACCCATGACAAAGGCGACCATGGCATTCAGGCTTTTTTTGGGAACTGGTTTGCCATCAACAGTCTCAGTGCCCAGCACCCGCGTCTTGTCAAGAATGGCAAACACGATGCAGAAAACTAAGAAGAACGGAAGAAGGACATCATAGACCCCAAGGTCATAAAAGAAGTACAGCGCATTTCGAAATACAGATTCCGTTGGCATATCCTTTTTTCTTACAGCTTCTGAATATATAAACCTTTTGGTTTCATGAGAGGAGGATTTATAACGGATCATTTGTTCTCTCTCGTTTATGGAACATAAAGTAATTGCACTGGTCTATGATTTCGACAAGACGCTCTCCTTGAGGGATATGCAGCATGCTCTTTTTGAGAGAGGGTGGTTTCCCCACATTACAGAAGCAGAATTCTGGCAGGAAGTAGACCAACGCAAAAAAAGAGAAAGGGAGGCATTCCGCCAAGTGGATCCTATTCTTATCTACACTTCCTTATTTGTAGAATCTGCACGTCCGGGAGGCCCCCTTGAGGGATTGACACAAGCCCGCTTTGCAGAGGCAGGAGATCATATTCACCTGCTGGCAGGCATCCCTGCATTCTTTGGGCAAATCAATCACGATTTCCACCAGAATCCGGCTAATGGGGACATAACCCTTGAACACTATATCCTTAGTGCAGGAATTGCAGATATGCTGAGGGGTTCTCCCCTTGACAACTACATGGCAGCCATAGATGCCTGCGAATTTCTCTACGATGCGAACGGAGTTCCCATCAGCGTGTCCTACGCTATGAACCCCACCATGAAAACCGGAGCATTGTTCAAAGTCAACAAAGGATGTTATCATGACTCCCTGATTGATGTGAATACAAAGATTCCCCCTTCACAGCGAAGGGTGCCTTTCTCCCACATTCTTTATTTTGGCGATGGTGCGACTGATGTACCAGCCATGGCCCTGCTTAAAGACAGGGGAGGTACTTCAATTCTAGTCCATGGCGATGATGATACCATAGTGAAACGTCTTGTTGAGGAGGGACGAGCAAGTACTCACTTTAGATATGATTACCGCAAGGGATCACCTCTTTATAATGAAGTTATAGAACGGCTAAACTCTATCGCACAGAAAATTCTCACCTAAATACTAGTTTGGACATTCTCCTTGCGTCCAATAGGCTACTTTGGCATCATGGCAGGCAGCGCAAGAATTGCCAAAGGTCTGTGCACAGGGATATTTGATGCAGTTTATGTTCTCATCAAACCAGCCGCAGACAGGATTGTATTCCATAGTGCAATACTCACCCTGCCTTGATTCTGGGGTGCAGGGATTCTTTTCAAGGTTAAGGGGAGGTTGTGTTGTTGTGTTGTTTGTCTCTATCGGGGTGCAGCCTACAAGCACTACCCATAGAACAACAGCGAGCACTATTTGTTTCATAGCTATTCTCATAACACGAACATTTAAATAGTTTATCTTTGAATTCAGGGAGTATGAAACTCTTCACTATTGCACTTGCCAAACGAGCAGGCGCATACCTTCTGAAGCACTTTAAAGAAAATGCTCTTCTTGTTAAAGAGAGAGGCCTTGGCAAAGAGATTTCAACTATTTATGACAAAGAAAGCGACCGCATGATTGTGCAGGCCATTGAACAGAGATTTCCGTCCCACAATCTTCTTACCGAAGAAAGCGGGTTTGTGGATAAAAAAAGTGAGTATACCTGGTATGTGGATTCTCTGGATGGCACAGGCAATTTTGCTCTAGGAAACCCTTTCTTTGCAGTGTCCATTGCTCTTGCGAAAAAAGAAGAACTGGTCTTAGCTGCGGTCTATGCTCCTTTTTTGCAGGAACGGTACGTTGCAGAAGCGGGCAAGGGCGCATTTTTGAATGGTAAACAGGTCCATATCTCAGATGTTCAGTCTCTGTCTACCTCTTATATCGTAACTTGTGAGGGTGCAGCTAAAAGCAATGTGCGTCTCGCAAAGTTTCATGCTAGTCTCCATCCGCATGTTAAAGACATGCGAAAGTTGGGTTCTGCAGCACTTGAATGCTGTTTTGTCGCATCAGGTAGGGCTGATGCGTATGTCACCTTTACCATCCCCCCTTATGATGTGGCTGCTGGTGTGTTGATTGTGCAAGAAGCAGGTGGCGTTACAACAGACTTCTCTGGAAAACTCTGGAAATGCGGCAGCCAGTCTGATATTGTGCTCTCCAATGGACTGGTGCATAAGGAATTGGTTGCTAGACTTAAGAATTTTTAACTATTTTCTCTTGAAATTTATGCCGAACAATCTCTACAACGATTGGTATGAAAGAAACAGCAATGATAATCAGAATAAATGTAGTTAAATTCTTCTCAACAAAGGGAAGCGTCCCAAAGAAATAGCCCCCAAAAACAAAAAGCCCAACCCAGAGCACGCCTCCAATGACGTTTCTGGAAAAGAACCGGGAATACTGCATGCGGGAGACGCCGGCAACAAAGGGTGCAAAGGTCCTTACAATCGGTACAAAGCGAGCAAGGATGATGGTCTTGCCACCATGCTTGTCGTAAAATGCTTTTGTTTTGTCGAGATACTCTTTTTTAATCAGCTTCCTCTGCACAAACATTTTTTCCCCAAAGTAGCTGCCAACCCAGTAATTCACAGAATCTCCCAGGATTGCAGCAACCAAAAGCAGTACAAAGATAACAACCACCTGAAGATCTCCTTTCCCGGCAAACGCACCTGCGACAAACAGCAGGGAATCGCCAGGCAGAAACGGTGTCAACACCAGACCGGTCTCTGCAAAAATAACCATAAAGAGGATGACATAGACAAAGATGCCAAACGTCTGGATTAACACGCTCATATAGGTATCAAGATGCAGAATGACATCCAGAAATTGTGTAAAGACCATGGAATCATTTCCAAAAGGCAGGATTATAAAAATGCATCGATTTATTAGTAAGCGACAAAAGTAACTCATCGGATAAATCGCTTATTAATATGTCGGAAATCTGCATTTGTACACTCTGGGCTTGAGCCCGGGAGAAAGAATACAGATTTCCGAGCATCATGAAAATCGTAGATTTTCATGATGCTCAAGAACCGCGTGCATATTTAAGATTAAGAAAGCACGCCGCCTGCTTCACCTGAAAAAGAGTATTGATACCATTTCGCTTTTTCAGGTTTGTTGAATCTGCGCATTCCACTAGTGTTTTCACTAGTGGCTTAATGGAAGGCGCAGGGTTAAAGAAAATTGGCCCGAGCGAAGCGAGAATGCCGTCGGTCTATTGACCGACGGTGGCCAATTTTCTTTTTACAGTCGCTAAATCTAATCCTTACACGACTTTCAACTTCAGCAGGCGGTTCTTGACATTTGCCAGACATAACAATTTTATGAGTTATTTATGTCTGGCATTATATGGGCATGACAGTAAACTATATAAACATGCCAGACAGGAAAAGGGCCATGCCTGAAAAAATTACCAATGAGCAGATTTACACCAAGCTCATTTCTATTGAGAAAGTACTGAGATCTATTAAAAAGGAAGAAGATGTTATTGTTGAAGAAGAAAAAGAGATTGAACGTGAAGAGAAGGTCCTTCAGCAGGAAGAGAAGAAAATAGAAAAAAAAGTCAAGCAGAAAGTGCTCAAATATGATAATATCCTTGACTGGAAGACAAAGATCTGGGAGAATTGCCCCCACAAAAGGGAACTGGTGAAGGAATCTGAGATTGATTACTGGTGCAAGAAGCAGAATGCACCCTGCCGGTATATGGGTTGTCCCTTAAACGAGTTGTGATTCTATGGATATGCTGACGCAATGGAACCAGATGCGGCCACCGCTTCCACCTACAGATGTAGAGACTATCCAGCAGATCAAGAAGAAACTTCAGCAGCTTTCTGCAAGGCTTGAGCGGACAGAAGCCTGCTGTCTTGCTTTGATGACCCTTCTTGAAGAAAACCATGTTCTGACCGAAGAAAACCTTGGGAAAGAGATTTCTTTATTCATCAAAGAACTGCAGAAGCAACGCACGATTGATAAGCAGGAACTTGTGCATACTTTCCATTCAGAGGCGCAGACAACGATCGATGAGGAAGAGGAGCATATTGCTACCAAGAGCAAGCTTAGTTATCTTGGTGAGTAGGCTGTATCTTCTTGAGGAGCGATTCGTTGATGGGGACAATCGTTTCTTTTGCCTGGATATCCCTAAATTCCTTGAGAATATCAACTGAGATGCCTTCTTCTTTCTGCATTCTGATAATCGGGACGCCTTTCATGGACAGATTAGTGATGTAGGAGATGATCATATGCTCGGGTAAGGCAGTTCTTCTAGATATTTCTTTGTAGGTAAGTCCGCCTTCTTTGCCGCCAAAGGTGTAGATGACCAGAAAAACCTCTTGTTCGCGGGGTGTGAGCGGGCTGACCTTGAATTGCTGTTGTGCTGCTCCGCCTTTGATGTAGAGCTCAAGTTCATCAAGCCGCTCAGTCATCTTCTTGATTTTGGCATCGAGCTCACAGAGGTATTCATAATTGGCATTGATTTCGTTGGTATTCTCGTTGATGCAGGTGAGATGGTCTTCAAACTCCTCGCGTATCTTGCGGAATGATTCCTCAAGCATCTTTTTGTGTTGTGCAGAACTCTCCTTAGATGATAACCATTTCACCCTTTATCCCCCCAATACCCTGTAGGTTGGGGCTTCTATAAAAAGGTTATTGAACTAATATAGAATACCCACAACGACCCGTTTGATCTGGTCAAACCTTACCTTGTCAGGGTCAGGCAGCGGATTGTTATCACCTTTAAACAGGAAGTAGGTGCCGTCTTTGTCCACACCTTTTTCCACAATCCTATGGATGATGATACCGTCCCCGCCGTCATAGGATGCTATATCCCCCACTTCAAGGTCATCAGGTGATGCTGGCCTTTTTTCTATGGCGAAGGCGTTCTCGTCAAGGACAGGGTCCATGGAATTGGTGTTGGTGAAGGTAGCCCATTGAGGATTATCGATGGCAATGACAACTTTATTGTCCGTAACAAGGATATCGTTTTCACTTATCCTTGCTTTTGGGGAAGGCACTTCTGGTGCGTTGCCTGTGACCATAGACACCATGGCAGAGGTTACTTTGGGCAGTTCGGTCTTGGGTTGAAAGCCGGAGAAGAGCATGTGCGCTGTAAAACCTAAGAAGAATACCAACATGAATACAAAAAGTGGTTTTAGTCTGCGTTTCATGGTTTATCCCCCTGTAGGATATGGGAACAGACTACTATATAAAGTTTTCGCTACTTTCTAGTGATTATAATTAGATGGGGGGTGGTCCACCCCCCAAAATGGCCCTTAGGACCAAAACCATTACCTTTAAATACCCCGGGCTGTTTCACCACAGAATTCACTTTAGAGAGGGTTATTCATGGCAAAAGAAAAGGAAGTTATCACAAAAAAACGCAAGAAAATCTGGGTTGATATGCTTGCTCCTGTGTATCTTGGCGGGTCTTCACTTGGCGAAACGCGGGTTTATCAGACCAGTGATGCGCTTAAAAAATCTATGGTACTTAGTCTTGCTACTTTGACTGGTGATATCAAGAAACAGAACATGAAACTGGTATTCACCGGCGTATCTGTTGAAGGCAATAATGTGCGCACAACCGTAAGTGCTGTTACGTTAATGCCGGCAGCCATCAAGCGTCTGGTAAGACGCGAGAGGGATCGTGTTGATGATTCTTTTGTTTGTCTTACTGCAGACAACCAGCGGGTCAGAATAAAGCCTCTGGTCATTACCTCTAACGCAACCGTACAGTCGTTGCGGACAAAACTGCGCAAGGCCATGAGAACGGTGTTGCGCAAGAGAATTCGTGCATTGACCTATGAGCAACTGATTAATGAAGTCATTGGATTTAAGCTGCATAGTGCAGTGCGTGAAAGTGTCAGAAAAGTCTATCCTCTCAAAGCATTTGAAATCAAATTCATCGGTCTTGAGCACCGTAAAGCCAACAAGAGTGAAAAGCAGGAGATTGAGAGATCGCTGGCTGAGAAGGAAGTAAAGCCTGAGGAAGAAGAAGAGCCAAAGGACGAGGATCAGGAAAGCCCAGAGAATGAGGCTGAATCAGAACAGTCCGAAGACGACGATTCTTCTGATGAAGAAGTGCAGGGATAATTCTTAAGTTTTGAGCAGTGAGACTTGAGTTGTGGGAGATTAGTTCTAAGACGTAAGAGAGAAATCTTTCTCAAAACACTCTAAGGCCACGCATACTGATACGGATAGTTCTGGTAGCGTAGGTAATTAGAAGGTCTGCCGCCAACTGTATCATAGTAGCCGCCCCAGCCAGGGTAATAATCAGATTCCGGCATTGTATTAACTAAGATACTTTAATATAGTAGTTCTTCTTTTCTCTTGGTTGACAGAGGTGTATCAACCATGGCGAGACCAAAAGGAAAAATAAAAGTTGTTTGTCAGAACAAGTCCTGTGAACTTTTCCGGAAA
>JACRKK010000013.1 GCA_016219795.1 Candidatus Woesearchaeota archaeon
ATGGTATATAACAGAAGGTCAGAAAAAACACTGGCAGAAGCACACTTATGAGGAATATTGCCTTGTGAAGCATCAACGTCTCCTTACGCAGTACAGCTAGTCGTAAACGCTGCGGGCTTCAGCCCGCAGCAGTTTACAGAGGATAGGAATCAACAGAGGAGAAAACAAAGATGAAGTTTCTGGTGTTACTGCATGCAGGGGCTATGCAAAAGGAACCGCAAGAATTATACTGTTTAAGGGTCTTGCAGCATTTGCAAAAGATGCAGAACGCTTCCATTCAGGAGATGTCCTTATAACAACCATGACCCAACCAGAGATGGTTCCACTAATGGCCAAAGCATCAGCCATTGTCACAGATCAAGGAGGTCTTACATCACACGCTGCAGTTGTTGCACGTGAGCTTGAGAAACCATGCGTGATAAGAACCTATGAAGCAACAGTGGTTTTCAAGGATGGTGATTTAGTTGAGGTGAATGCAGATAAAGGGGTTGTCAGAAAGATTAAACCTTAAACACATCTGCAAGAATTTGCTGATAATACCCAAACCTCCTCTCTAATGTACCGCCGGGTGCAAGGCCAAGAGCAGTATTCACAGCGAAAGGAACGCCCGACTCCACATGCCCATACCCTTTCTGTCTGGACGCAACCTCTTCAGGAAGATACTGTCTGGCAACTTTCCTCAAAATGTGTTTATCAACTTCATCTCCCCCTTTTAGTTCAGGAGGAAGGCTTAATGCAAATTCCAGAAGCTCCCTGTTATCAAGATAAGGTACTCGCACCTCCACTCCATGCGCCATTGCTGTCCTGTCTTGTGTCCTCAGATGATTGCAATGCATCCTTTCTAGGAGTTGTCGTGCAGTAAACCGACCGTGATCATAGCGTGCATCATACCCCAAAAACAATTCGTCTGCACCCTCCCCGCTTAACACGACGCGGACGCCACGCTCCGCTGCCGTTTTTGCAAGGAAATAATGCATCACTCCAAACTCAACATTTCTTGGATCCGCATCTTCCAGATGATAAATAACCTGGGGAATTGTATCCATAATCGCCTGCTGGCTTAAGGGGATGGTCACTACTTCAATACCAAGCTGCTTTCCAATAGACTGTGCCAAAGCAAATTCATTTTTCTCTTCACTGCCAACGCAAAATCCAACAAGTTGTCCTTGATAATACTTCTTAGCAATTGCCGCAAGCAAACTGGAATCAAGGCCACCTGTTAGGTAGAGGCCGACAGGCCTGTCACTAACCAGATGCTGTTGGACTGAAGTTTCCAGCAGACTTGCAAGGATCCTTATCGCATCAGCTTCTGAAATCTCTTGAGGGGCATCATTCAATGAGTAATAAGATGAATCCGATAGAGAAATTGCTGTGCCTTTTCTGTCTGCGACAACCAGATGCCCTGGCTTGATTTCGTTTATGCCTTCAAATAGTGAACTCCCCTCTCCAAAGAAAGCATCCAGACTAGAAGATGGAAGCACAGGATTCTGACCCCAAAGCAACGCCTTTTGCTCAGAAGCAAACTTTAATTCTTTTTCCGAGAATGTGTAATATAAGGGTTTGATACCCAGACGGTCGCGTGCAAGCACCAGTGTGTTATTTCTGGAATCATAAATCGCCAGTGCAAACATGCCATCAAGCATCCTGACAAAATTAGGACCATGCTCCTCATAGAGATGGAGCACCACTTCGGTATCTGTCGTGCTCCTGAAACGATATCCCTTTTTCTGGAGTTCTTCTCTTAATGACTGGGCGTTATAAACCTCTCCATTGTAGGTAATCCACACCGTACCTTTGGGATTGGACATCGGTTGCCTGCCGTTTTCTGAAATATCCAGGATACTAAGACGTGCATGACCCAAAACAACATCTCCCCTTTGTATGAGGTGACGGTCATCTGGGCCCCGATGCGCTATTGAAGAGACTATTGCCTCAAGTGTGGAGATTTCTGGTGTTCCAAATATACCTGCAATGCCGCACATCCCCCTAGCTAATGGACGAGCATTTAAAAACATGTGGGAGTACTATGGTATTCACGTCCCTAAAAAGAATAACGTTTATAAAGTAGATGGTAGTACTCCCCCAAAATAAAGCCTATAAACGGCTTTTTATAGCAAATTACAATGATAATTAAACATTTTAGTTGTAATTTGCTAGTTAGCGAATCTCACAATTGTTCAATAGTCAATGAGATTCGCTATTAGATTAGAGGAGGAGGAAAACACAATGGGAGAATTTGGAGAACGAAGCGGTGGATTTCATGGCGGTAGCAGGGGCGGCAGAGGCGGTGGCTATCAGGGTGACAGAGACAGTGGTCATGGCGGCGGCGGATTCCGCAGAGATTTTGGCGGTCCAAGGGAGATGCATAAGACAACCTGTTCCAGTTGCGGAAAAGAATGCGAAGTCCCTTTCAAACCAAGAGAAGGCAGGCCCGTCTATTGTCGGGAATGCTTTGCAACTCAAAGAAGCCAATAAAACGGCTTTTTCTTTTTCTTGTTTTTTGCAGTAAACTATTTATAGAATAGACCTCCTATAGAACGTATGGACAAAACTGCAGGTATTTTAGTGGTGGTACTTCTTTCGTTTGGCATCTATCTTACTATTTCTTTGATACGACGAGGATAAAACTATGGCGTTTGCAGATAAATTCAAAAAATGGTTGTTTATTCTCTCTATTATTGGTCCGGGAATCATCACCGCTGCTGTAGACAATGATGCAGGAGGCATTGCAACCTACTCTCTTGCAGGGGCGCAGTTTGGCTATGGGCTTTTGTGGTCATTGATACCTATCACTGTCCTGCTCATCTGGGTGCAGGAAATGTGTGCCCGCATGGGTGTGGTGACGGGCAAGGGTCTTGCTGATCTTATTCGGGAACGTTTCGGGCTTAAGATCACTGTTTTCATTATGTTGGGTCTGCTCTTTGCTAATCTGGTGGTCATGACTGCAGAGTTTGCAGGGATAGCTACTGCAGGAGAACTGTTTGGAATCCCGCGATTAATCATGGTGCCCATTGCTGCAGTCATGATTTGGTTTGCCATAATTTACTTCAATTACAAGACCCTTGAGCGCCTCTTTCTTTTTATCACTCTCTTTTATGCCGCCTACATCATTTCCGGCGTGATGGCACACCCGGACTGGGGCGATGTCTTCCGGCAGACTATAATCCCTTCTTTTCAGTTTAGCAGCGGTTATCTTATCCTCTTGGTAGGGGTCTTAGGCACTACAATCACACCCTGGATGCAGTTCTATCTCCAGTCATCCATTGTTGAGAAAGGCATCCGCAAGGAAGAATACAAATATGCAAGGTGGGACGTCATCATTGGTTGCATACTAACAGACGTCGTTGCTTTCTTTATCATCGTAGCAAGCGCAAGCGTCATCTTCAAGGGCGGCTCTCCTGTGAACTCTGTGCAGGATATTGCTGCTGCACTGCTTCCTCTTGCAGGAAAATATGTTTTTGTGCTCTTTGGTATCGGCCTCTTTGCTGCTGCATTATTTGGTGCATTTATACTCCCTATATCTACCTCGTTCTATGTCTGTGAGGCGCTGGGATGGGAGTCTGGCGTTAACAAAAAGTTCAGGGATGCCAAAGCATTTTATGTGCTCTTGAGCCTTATGATTGTCCTCTCTGCATTGGTCATCCTTATACCCACCATCCCCCTCCTTCATCTCATGCTTACTGCCCAGGTCATCAACGGCGTGATGCTCCCTATCATCCTCATAGCTATCCTGAAACTAAGCAGCAGCAAGAGACTTATGGGAGACTATGTCAATCCCCGGTGGCTGACTCGCGTTGGATGGTTCAGCGTTTTTTTGATGATCGTTATTTCGATAACGATGATTGTTACAACTTTTTTCTAATTGGTAACCTTTTTATGTAAGTTCTGACTGGAAGGCCCTAAATGGCCTATTTTAGTGAGCTCAAGAACGCGAAGGTCTATGACGCTTCTGGAAAAGAGATGGGTGTGCTTGTGGACCTGGTGTTTGTCGATGGCACCTCTTATGGTGAGATTACTCATCTTGTCTTTAGAGACTTGGACAATTACAAGAAAAAGGTGACCTGGGCTTATGTCAAGGAACTTAAAGGAGATGAGCAGTCTACGGTTCTTAAGAACAACAACTCTATACAAATACACCTGAATGTACGTTCACGTGAAATGGTGCATTTCTTCATCGGAGAGAGGGATATGCTTGTAGGTGATATGCTGGACAAACAGGTCATCGATGTGAATGGTGTCAAGGTCGTCAGGGTTAATGATGTGGTGCTGCGCAAGATTGATAACAAGCTCTATGTAGCAGGAGTATGTGTAGGGTCCAAAAGCTTTCTGCGAAGAATTGGTGCTGGCCCTTTGAGTTCAAGGTTCCCTTCGTTCTTCAAGGAGCAGGTTATCCCCTGGAAATCTGTCGAGCGTTTAAAGTCTGATGTCCACGATCTTCGTATCAAAGTCCAGAAAACAAAAGTGAATGAGTTGCATCCGGAAGATATTGCAGATATCCTTGAAGACCTGCCCCAGCGTGAGCGAGTCATGATTTTTAACACCCTGGACAAGAAAAAAGCAGCACAGACACTCATTGCTGCGGAGTCGGATGTCCATGACTCTCTCATCAAGAATTGGAAGATGGAGCGCATCAAGGAGCTCATGGAGAACATACCCGAAGATCAGGCTGCAGATATCCTGAGTATGATGTCAGAGACAAAGGCACAGGAAGTGCTCTCTACGCTCCGAAAAGAAAGGTCCCACAAAATAAAAAAAATCCTCAATTACAGCCCGGAGTCTGCCGGAGCAGTTATGCATACTCAGTTTACTGCAGTGCCTCTCCATTTTACCGCACGTGAGATTATCAACCATCTGCGGAAGCTTGCAGCAGAGCACCAGACTGCGCCTTCTGAGCATCTTTTCAAAGTCTATGTAGTGGATTCTTTTAAAGACAATCATTTGGTGGGTGTGCTATCAGTAAAAAATCTGCTGATTGCCCCTCCCAGGGCAAAAGTGGACTCCTTTATGAAAAAAGAAGTAATTTATGTCACGCTAGAGACGTCCAAGGATGACATTGCAAAGGTCATGGCACGGTATGACCTATTTGTTCTGCCGGTTGTTGACAAGGATAAGGTCTTGAAAGGTATTGTGGCTGCGGATGATGTGCTGCATGAACTCATGCCTTCCAAATGGAGACAGGAGCGATTAATACCCAAGAGATTAAGGAAGGACAAAGTGATGTCTTTACTACAATAATCACCCATTCTCGTCCCTTACTTCTGTATCTTCGTTGCTTGTTGCCTTTAGTGTCATGAGGACATTTTTCTGATCCTTCTTTTCCCGGAAGCTTCTGGGCACATAGACTGTTTTATTGGTAAGCGGATCCTCTCCAGTATAGTATACAGCAGTGGATAAGGTGCCTGGTGTCGGTGTGAAAACCTGAGTAAGGTTTACAAACAGGCCTTCTTTCTTGCAGAACTCTTTTAGCTCCTTCATCTCCTGCATGCCGCTGCCAGGATGCGCCACCACAAAATAGGGCACGAGGTTCTTGTGCGTCCCCTGTTCTTCGTTCACCTGCTTATATTCCTTCAAAAATTCTCTGAACGCCTCAGGATTTGCTTTGTTCATCTGGTTCAAGACTGTCTCAGAGATATGTTCTGGCGCAATCTTCAGCCGTTGGATGAATTGCATCACTTTGCGGAACAACCGTTTCTGCTCAAGCACAATATCATGGCGCAGCGCAGAGCGCAGTTCAAGTTCAGTTCCCTTATATTTTTTATTCAATTTTTCCACTTCCTCAAGGATGGGGATAAGGTCATCGCTGATCTTCCTATACTTGCAGCCGACGCAGTGCTGGTTGCAGTATTCGGTCTTATTGTACACGGTGATGTCTGAATCAATGATGGGCGAATGGATATTTTCTTCTTGGTTGAACAACGCACAATACGAACCGTACATGTTCAGTGTAGGAAGCGTCAGGTCATTAATCTTTTTTGCGCCGCTTGCATAGAGTGCTTCTATCTCGCGCACGATGCTTTCTTTGCTTCGTTTTGCTACCTCTTTGCCCTGTACCAAAGGGATGACGCAGAAAGAACAGCTACCCCAGCATCCTCTGCCTATGGGCACTGATGTCTCAAGCATCCTAACCATATCCTCAACAAGTGCGAGATTTTTGCTGTTAGGATGCAATTTTCGAGTATAAGGAAGGCCATAAATGAAATCCATCTCTTCTTCTCTTAAGGGATGCGATTGCCTGTTGTGCCTGATGGCACTAAGTCCACATCCTTCCACAAAGCCATCTTGGGGGAAGAGGTACGTCATACGGGCAAGCAGGCTGAACTTTCTTTTGTCCAGGGAGCATTCCTCAAAACTAGGCAAGACCCTCAGATTTTTGGGGGTGATTCCTGCTTTGATGCGGAACGCTGCACCATCTATGGTGGTTAGATCCAGCGTATCTTTTATCTCTTCAAATGGGGAGAAATTAAGGTTCTGCATGCGTTGCAAAAGTGTCAGGATAGAGCGTTCAGCATTGCCAAACAAAAGGAGATCTGCTTTGGTATCATTCAAAATGCCTCTCCTCAGTGCATTGTCTTTGTAATCAAAATGGGTGAACCTCCGAATGGTTGCCTCAACCCCTCCGATGACTGTCACCGCACCTTTGTACAGTTGCTTTATTTTCTGGGTGTATACCATCAAGGCCCGCTCAGGCACCAGCACCTGCTCACGCTTCTTAAGCATTGGTGTGTAATTGGCAAGCATGGAATCCAGAAGGCCTGATGTTATACAGAAAAAATATCTGGGCCTTGCGCATGCCTGATATTCTGCATCAGTCTGTGGCTGGGCAATAATACCTACTTTGTATCCTTTTGCATCCAATAATCTTGAGAGAATGGCAATACCTGAGAGTGGATGGTCATAATACGGATCACCGGTGATGAAGACTACATCAAACTGTTCAAAGTCTGCATAGTACTGCTTTCCTTCAGCAAGGGTTGTGGGTAAGAAACGTGCGTCCATGGAGTTGGAATAGTCGTGCACAGTTTAAAAAGATTTATATACCCCGGCGATACCTACACTATCTATGAAACTCACGATTGTACTGGAACCACAGGAAGAAGGCGGCTACACGGTGTATGTCCCCTCATTACCTGGATGCATTTCTGAAGGGGATACAAAAAAAGAAGCGATTCAAAATATAAAAGAAGCAATTGACCTCTATCTTGAAGCTGATACCAATGACCTTGTTGAATCTGCGCATTCCACTAGTGTTTTCACTAGTGGCTTAATGGAAGGCGCAGGGTTAAAGAAAATTGGCCCGAGCGAAGCGAGAATGCCGTCGGTCTATTGACCGACGGTGGCCAATTTTCTTTTTACTACATTGGTGAGAAAATCACCGTAAGTATATGAAAATTCCCTTTATTTCTGGACTTGAAGTTATCAAACGCCTCAAAAAAGCAGGATTTATTGCAACAAGACAAAGAGGCTCACATGTTCGTCTTGAGAAATGGAATGGTGATAAAACCCTTAAGATAACTGTTCCAATGCATGATGAACTGAGGCGAGGAACTCTTGCTCACACGCGGAGGCCAGAAAGCTCCTTGCTTTAGCATGGAGATGAATGGCCTCCGGTGTCCTAAAAATCCGCCTATATAGGGAGGTGTCCGTCAAAGCCCCACCCTTTAGAGGCTGAGTCATAATTCAAGCAATTTTCTTGCAGATAACAAAAAAATAAGCTATTCAATAAAAACTTCCATCACCTTAGTGCATCTTCCCCTTCGTTGCCCATATCTTCCTTAAATTATGGGCAA
>JACRKK010000089.1 GCA_016219795.1 Candidatus Woesearchaeota archaeon
CCAATTCTACTGGAATTTCATGAAACCTATCAACGAAAAACTGACACCAGCAATAATCGAAGGACAAGCAACCAAGGTCTGGACATGGGGAAATTTTCTTCATACAAAATTAAAGTATCTTTAATAAGACACTACCAAGATAACTAATAAGGGGAGTATAACACCAAAACATTTATATATTACTAAAGTACTCTTTAGTATTACATGGATACAACCTATGTTGTTGACGCATCAACTTTAATTTTGTTAGCTAAAGTTACTAATCTTAAAGATTTTGCGCAGCAATACAACCTCATAATTCCTGCATCAGTGAAAAAGGAATCCCTTTTCAAAAAAGAAGCAGAAGACGCACAAATTATTACTGTGCTCCTAGAAAAAAGATTATTGAAAGAAAGCGATGAAAAGCTGGTGGTGACCTCCATCATGAAGAATTTTGGTATGGGGGTGGGTGAGGCAGAATCACTACAACTTGCCCTTCAGCATAAGTATAGGGTAGCGACAGACGACTGGCGTGCGATCAAAGCATGTAAAATACTGAACCTACAATTTATCACAGCAATCCATTGCTTAATTCTGCTTTACCAGCAGAAAATCTTTTCCCGAGAAATCGCCTTAGAAAAACTGAAAAAACTGGAAAAATATGGTAGATACAGAACCGAAATCATAGCAAATGCAGAAAAAAGAATACGGGGTGAAAACCATGAGTGAAGTTGTAAGCTTTAGATTCAGGGAGGATGAGCTTGAGCGTATAAGCAAGCTTTCGTCTGCAAAAAAAATGGATAGAACAGCTGCTGCACGGGAGTTGATAGACTATGGGTGGACGTATTACACTCTCATGCAGTATAAACAGGGAAAGCTTTCTTTGGAGCAGACAGCAAAAGAATTGCAGCTTGCGCTCACCGATCTGATAGATCTTCTTGCTGACTTAGGGGTCACTTCACCCATAACCTACGAGGATTACCTTGTGGGTTTGGAGCAGATGGAATGATAAAAACAATTATATAACAGGAGCTCTTCCGAGAGATTATGAAATACACCGAGCTTGCTTCACTCTACCATCAACTGGAAACAACTCCTAAACGCCTGGACAAGACATTCCTTATTGCTCAGTTTCTTAAGAAGGCACCATCAAAAGACCTACCTCACCTGACACTGCTTCTTCAGGGCAGGATTTTCCCCACTTGGGATGAACGGGAAATAGGGGTGGCAACCAGGCTCTTGGTGAAAGCCATCAACACAGCGACAGGTATTTCTCTACCAGAAATAGAAGAACAATGGAAAAAAACAGGAGACCTTGGGATTGTTGCTGAAAAACTGACGGCAAAGAAGAAGCAGGCGATGCTCTTTTCATCAGAACTTGAAGTAAGAAAAGTATTCTCCAACCTGGAAAAACTAGCAACGATGGAAGGAAGTGGCAGTGTGGGGCTGAAGCTGAAACTTATTGCAGAGCTCCTGTCCAATGCAAAGCCACTGGAGGCGCGCTACATCATCCGAACCGTCCTTGGGGAACTGAGGGTTGGTGTTGGAGAAGGGTGCTTGCGCGATGCCATTGTCTGGGCATTTTTTGAGATAGAAGCAGGCATTTCTTTTGACTCAGAGAAAGGAATCCAAGTGTCTGACCGGGAAAAATACAATGGCATTGTTGCGATAGTGCAGTCTGCCTATGACAAGGCCAATGATTATGGCATTGTTGCCGAAGTTGCAAAAGAGAAAGGACAAAACGGCCTCAGCACCATTCACATATGTGTCGGCAAACCAGTCAAGGTCATGCTGTTCCAGAAGGCAAAAGATATTAAGGACGCGTTTGAGCGGGTGGGAAAACCAGCAGCATTTGAGCAGAAATACGATGGCTTTCGGGTGCAGATTCATAGAGACAGTAGCTCCATCAAAGTATTCACCCGCCGCCTAGAAGACGTCACCCACCAGTTTCCTGATATCGTAAAGATAGCAGAGAACCAGATAGCCTCCTCTCACTACATTATTGATGCAGAAGTGACGGGCATTGATCAAAGAACAGGAAAGAGCCTGCCCTTCCAGCATATCTCCCAGAGAATAAAGAGAAAGTATGACATTCATGAGACGGTGAAAAAGATTCCTGTTGTCCTCCACATCTTTGACATCTTGCTTTTAGACAAGAAAGAACTTTTGCATGAGCCCTTTCAAAAGCGAAGAGAGCTTCTTGAGAAAATAATTGAGGAGAAAAAAGGGAAAATAACCCTGGCGTTCCAATGCATAACCACGGATGAAGGCGAGGCAGAAGCGTTCTACAAGCAATCGCTTGCCCAAGGCAATGAAGGTATCATGGCAAAAAATCTGGAAGGCATCTACAAGCCAGGGTCTCGTGTTGGCTTTGGCGTTAAAGTCAAACCAGTCATGGAAACACTGGATCTTGTTATCGTGGGAGCAGAATGGGGAGAAGGCAAAAGAAAAGGGTGGTTAACCAGTTTTACTGTTGCATGCAGGGATGACGAAACAGGAGAATTCTTGGAGATTGGAAAAGTAGGGACAGGAATTAAGGAATTAGCGGCAGAAGAGGGAACCGAAGGAGTTACTTTCCATGCTATCACAGAAAAGCTCAAGGACTTTATCACTGCAGAAAAAGGCAAGGAAGTGCGGGTGAAGCCTATGTTAGTTATTGAGATCGCGTATGAGGAAATCCAGAAAAGCCCGACTTACTCGTCAGGGTATGCCCTGCGCTTCCCGCGCTTAATCCGCCTGCGCGAGGATCGAACTCCGTCGGAAATCTCGCTGAAAAGTGAAGTACAGGAACTCTATGATGGGCAGCGTGGGAGATAATTTAATAATCCAGCAGGCTAATCTGTCCTTTTCTTTTATTTTCTTTTACAGGCACTTTTGAGAGATCCTGCCCCACCTGCTTTTTTATGTCAAGGGCTACGCCCTTGCCAAGCAGTTGGGCAAGGGTTATATAATCTGCTTTTTTTACATCCTCTATGTTTTTGATTCTGTTGGCAAACAGCTTTCGTGCACGTACCCGTCCGATATTCTTCAGCATCAACAGAGACAAAAGCTCCTCCCGTACGCCATTCTGGACGCGGAGGCGTAATTTCTTAATCTCAGAAAGCAAGTGCTGCATCTTCTGCATGCGGGCAAGCTCTTCTAGTGCATAGAGAAGCCAGTCTGCAAGGTCAAGTTTTCCCTGCAGTTCTCCAGGTCTGATATCATACGTCTCTAGGATATATTCCTCATTTTTCTCATCTATCCACTGCTCCAGGACCATGGCTGTCTTGAATGCATCCATATAGTCACCATAGGCAGAATCGTATAAACTTGGTTCTTTCTCAAGAAGCCCTTCCTGCAGGGCAACATACCGCTCATTGACTGCATCCATTTCCTTATTCTTTATCCTAAACAGAGGTCTCATTTCAAGGGTATGGGAAATAAGATGAAGAAATGCAATGGCATCAATCGACACTTTATCTTTACTCAGCCGTTCAGCTACCTTAAGGCCTTTCATGAGGTGAAACGCAGTAACGGGATCAAGATACAGTTCTGCAACCCTTTTTCCAAAAAGTGTTGCTTTAATCTGATGATTTTCAAGAGTATTTGCTGAAACAAACGCAGTCTTCTCATCAATGAATCCAAACGAAGTGAGAAGAAAAAGCATCTTATCAATGATGCGTTCAAGCTCCTGCATATCTTCATATTGATGCGCCCAGAACGTCTTCTCAAAAAACGAGAGCAACTGTTCTTTATTCCTGACAAATTCCGTGGCAACAAGAGAAAGCACATACGTCCGCAGCACAGGCTCCACAGCAAGTTTTGAATAGATGCTTTCCGGCTCTCCATAGACATATTTCTCCTCGATTAGGCTCTTCTCCGCTTCACTTGCAGCGATGACAATGGCCTCACCGACCGTATCATACGAAGGCCTGCCTGCCCGCCCTGCCATCTGCAGATATTCCAGTGTTGGAATCCAGTCCATCCCCCACCTGCCACCGTATCTCTTCAGGTCCCTGATGATTGCACGAAATGCCGGCAGATCAACGCCTGCTGCAAGCGTGGGCGTTGCGCAGATGATTTTGAGATTACCCTTCCTGAATTCGTCCTCAACCATTTCCCGCTGCTTGTAATGAAGCCCTGCATGATGGAATGCAATATTTTTCTGCAAGCAGGCAGCCAGGCACCTGCACTGTTTGGTAGGAGAAGAAAGCACAGAAAGTGCATCCTCAGCGAGTTTGGATAGCAAAGTTGCAGGCTTGTGGTGGTGGGCAATATCCTCTGCAAGTTTCTCAGCTCCACGTTTAGTATTCACAAAAATCAGCGCCTGCTTCCCTTTTGCAAGGGTATCTAAGGCAATATCTATACAGGAACTGTTACTTTTGGCTGCAACGGGCTGTTTTCTTCCCATGAGCATTATTCGTCAATCAGAAGCATATCAATATTCTGGTACTGCTCGTAATCATGCTGCTTGTTGATGGCTCTTGCATGTTTGAATTCTGCAGGGGTTGGCATTCTTACAAAGCCGTCGACAAACCCGCATTTGTTGCATTGCCCTCCTTCAGGCACTTTATTGCTGCAATAATTGCATTTCTTGAATCCCATAGTTTCCACCACTTTTCAAATGATATTTCTCACTCTTTCTTAGAGAGAGGAAAACTGGCTCCGCCGTGATTTGAACACGGGACCACTCGATTATCAGTCGAGCGCACCAGCCAGGCTATGCTACGGAGCCATTATACTTAGGAAAGAGGGTACCTTTTTAAAGGTTTTTGAAACGCAACAGGAAAATGAGCCCAGGGGGATTCGAACCCCCAACCACTCGGTTACTGCCGCCGGAAACTTTTGTCTTTCCGGCAATAAGAGCCGAGTGCTCTAACCAGTTAAGCCATGGGCCCACCTACCTATCGTGAATTTGCACTTCGTTTAAAAAGATTTCGTCTACGAGAACCAATCGGCAAGCTTGCTCTGGTCTTTGTTCTCCTCAAGCTCCTCTTTGCTTATTCCCAACACCTTAAAAATGGACTCCACGGCAGGAACCACTTGATTTGAGATATAGTACTCAGCATCGTACTTTCCTTCGTCCACCTCGTCAGGAATCCGTGCCTTATCCCTAAGCCTCCCGCTTCCTTCCACTATGATGAACGGGATGATAGAGCCAGGTCCAACAGGAAGGCCTTTTTCTCTCATCCTTGTTGCGACTGCGACATGCGGCCCTACAGCATCGTAGTGAGAAATCTCCTTCTGCAGCTGCGTCGTTGCCACAACCTTTTCATTGGGTATCTTGTGATCCCTTAAATCATGCACGATTTGTTTGACGTAGGCAAACGCCCGTTTTGGCTCATGGTATTTAAGGACAGTCAGCAGCACCTCTTCCTGCACTTCTTTCCCTATGACCGACCAATTTCTTCTGACTGCTTCAAAACCCCTAATCTTAAGTTTGCCTGTTCTTGAATAGAGTGCATATTTCTTCTTGGCGCCGGAATCACTATCTTTGGTGGGCACAAAAATGCCGCTGGGATAATACTCTTCAAAACTTAGTTCCATAACTCCTGGAAGCTTCTTGTTGATGCCCTCCACAAACCGAAGAGCATCCTCCTGTTTCTTAGTGCCCAACAGCAAAAAGATGCTGTCCGTATCACTGTAGAGAACGGTAAATCCATGCTTGCCTGCATCATTAATCACCTCATGGATGTAATGCCTGCCCCATGCAGTCACGCTTTGTGCACATTCCAGACAATACCATCGTGCACCAAAAAACGCATAATAGCCGTACGTTGAATTTGCCAAGGTTTTTAGTGCCTCGCTTCGTGCCTCTAGTGTTGGGGAGCTATGCTCCTTGAGTATTTCCTTGATGCGCATCCTCCTGCTAATCAGGCTATCAACTACTGAGGGGATAAATCCTCTCTTCTTCGTGCAGAAATGATATTTGGTTGATGGAGCTTTGTGTGCATGGCAGCAGCTGCATCCAAGTGTTGAGGGCCCAATGTTATGGGAGGTGATGATGCTTGGATACAGGCTCCTAAAATCAAAAACCATGATATCATAATAGATCCCCGGGGTCGGCTCGAAGACAAACGCGCCTTTGAAACTATGTTTTCTGCGCTCCTCTACCTCCTCTTTTGCTGGTTTGTTGGGGATGAGTTCGTTGAACTCCTTGGTCTGGCTGATAAGGAACCATTCCACAAGCTGGCTGAATCTCATCCTAATTACATCAAATGGTGCAAGGCCAACAACCTTGACAAGTTCTGTGATATTGGGAAAAACTTTTTCTGCAAGATTGTAGGTAAGGACTGCATCATGCAGATTATAAACGCAATATTCCTCCAACTTTTCGTGCTGATGATCCCAGGCCTCATGCAGTTTTGCCAGGTCCACCTCTTTCTTATGCTCGCCAAGCAATTCCTGTGCAACAGAATCAAGGTCATAGCTGTCAGTCTTAAGCGTTGTCCTCATGACATTTCTCAAAAAAGATAAAATGTCAAGATGGACAATGCCAGTGATACTGACGCCGTTTCCTCCTCTTGAAGCCTTCATCTCGCTGAAATCCAGACCAAGGTCAAGTTTGATATCATATTTCTTTGCACGGGTCATGATATACGGCAGATCAAAACCGTCTGAATAATAGCCTACGAGCATGTCTGGTTTATGCTTTTCGACAACTTCCTTGAAGCGCTGGAGAAGGTCAGCTTCACTATTCACAAATTCAATATATTCGTGTTCTGTCTTGAAATGTTTCCAGGTGATAACTTTTTTGAATTGTTTGCCATTATCCATCCCATAGAAGCTAATCATCAGGATAGGATATTGTTCCGGAGCAATGCTTCTTGTAGGACTGTAAGTTTCTATATCAAAGGAAAGCAGATTAGGATGCTTGAATGCCTCATCCCCTGCAGGCTTGATGCTTGTTGCGCTGATGCAGGGCACGCGAAGACTGTAGGGTGTGTGGGTTCCTTCAACCTCATAAGGCATCAGAGGCACAATCCCCTTATCAACTAAGAATCTTCTTGTGTACAGGATATCTGTCTCGAACGTCTTTACTCCCATTTCTTTGCTTAAGAAACTGCTGACAGCCGGAACGCCCTTAGGGTTGTGAAGCACAACACGCAGTACTTCTATGTCCACTCCCTGGTAATTCTTCTGGACTGCAGTGACTCCCCGGACTGTGTACTCATTCTCCTCTTCTTTGACGCGAACTGCTGTAATTTCCTCCTGAAGCTTGTCTCTGTTTTTGCCCTTGGGAACAATGGCGTAGAAGTAGGGAGCAAACTGGTCATCAACAATACATACCTGCTCTCCGGATGCGCTCCGCCCAAACAAGAGGATAGAAGCTCCGCTGCTCTCCATTCGGTAGGTTGCATCCAGTGGATAAAAAATAAATGGATCCATAACGGGTAAAAAGGCATGAGCCTATATAAACCTTATGGGCTATTTATCCGATATAACTTGTCTCTTTGGTGAGGAGAGCATTCTTATATTTGCGCAATTCCTTGGACGTTTTTTTGGCAGCATTTCCCAACTCACCATCCACATCTTTGATCCCTTTTGCAAAGGAAGAAACATCCAGATTGAGTTTTAGTGAATCGTTAAGCACAGAAATCAGCTGTTTTGATCCTTTGATACCAAGGTACATAGGATGGCCAAGGGTCTCTGCAAGCAGGGCAATGCCCTCTATATTCTTTTTCTTGCCAAGTCCCAGTAGAAGTCCTGTAGTGCCTATGATTGGTCCGACAACACCGTAAAGTTCACGGTTGATCATAGGAGATGCATATCGGTCGATGATGGCTTTGCAGTTGCCTGTGCAGTATATTTTTGGTGCCTGAGGAAGATTACCTAAGCCTATGCCACCCAAGGTGATAACCTCCTTGACACCTACTTTCTCACCTATCTCAAGTATCTTTTCAACCAACTGGTACGAAGCATGTTCCTCTGCAGGCTGTGCGTCTCCTGCCAGGATAAACAGATCCTTACACCTGTAATTTCCTTTTTTGTGATACAATGCTATGTTGGGTAAGTCCACCATATGCTGTTCATTGACCAGTACTGATGCTGGCAGGCTGTAAGAGAAGAAGGTGCATAGTTTTTTTGCCTTAATCTGCTCAAGGATGAAATCAACAGTCATCTTGCCGACATTTCCTATGCCTGGCAGTCCAGCGATGAGAATGCCTTCTTTGCATTTTGGCAACGGCCCATGCTGTTCGATGCTCCACATGAATAGAGGACAATGCATGAGTGTATTTGGCATTGTATTAACTAAGATACTTTAATATAGTAGTTCTTCTTTTCTCTTGGTTGACAGAGGTGTATCAACCATGGCGAGACCAAAAGGAAAAATAAAAGTTGTTTGTCAGAACAAGTCCTGTGAACTTTTCCGGAAA
>JACRKK010000014.1 GCA_016219795.1 Candidatus Woesearchaeota archaeon
CAATCACTTTTTGTCGCAGCCATAGCATTCTTACTCTTCCTCAAGGAGAAGAATGTGATTCTGGTGTATACTGCGCTGCTCACGCTTATCAGCCGTGGTATTTTTATCCCGTTCATCATGAAAAAAGTACAGAAAAAAATAAACATCCGGCGTGACATTGAATTTCATTACCTGCAATCCAGTGGTTCTATCATAGCAGCTATAATCATCATCCTCCTGGTGCATATTGTTTTTTCAAAGATTTTGGGGACCATGGGATTAACAGGACTCTACTATGTAGGAGCTGTTCTTGGTTTTTCTCTGACCATGATTGGGATGCTCATCATCTTCAGCCGCAAGAAGATCATCACCAAAATAGTGGGATACTTAACCATGGAAAACGGTGTTGTTTTGTTCAGCCTCTTCATCAGCGAGCTTCCGCTGCTCATTGAGATGTTCGTGCTCATGGATCTTATAATGCTGGTAGTTATTGCAGCAACACTGGGCATGGGCATGGATTCCTCTATTGAAACATTCCATGAACAATTGAATCCCTTTAGGGGTTTAGTGAGGGGATGGAAAAAATGATGCTTGCCAACGGCATTCTCTTGGGAGGATTTATGGTCCTATTCTTAATCCTCATTTCTCGCTCGTTTAAGCTTATGAATACCATAACCATAGGTTACGCACTGATGACGACATCCATTGCTGCCTATATATTGGTCAAGGTAAAGCTGCCGGTATTTTTCCTGGATAACCAGTATCTTTTCATGGATACCCTCAGCGTTTACGAAATCCTCATAAGTGGATTCATTTTCCTTCTTGCCGCACTCTATGCACGGGGGTATGTCAACAGCCTCATAAAGGCAGGAGAACTTAATCCAAAAAACGTGAAAATGTTCTACATCTCTTTTAATCTCCTTCTCTTAAGTGTTATCCTTGCCTTCACCTCGAATAATCTTGCCCTGCTTTGGATATTTGCAGAGCTTACAACCGTATTTTCTGCAGTACTCATTGTTACCCTTAACGCCAAGGAAAACATTGCAGCAGCCATGAAATATGTGTTCATTGCATCCACGGCAATGCTGTTCTCCTTTATCGGCCTCATCTTCCTCTTTGCTGCAAGTAAGAGTAGTATGGCTGTGGCAACGCTCAACTGGAATGCGCTTTTGGAGGGTGCTGGTTTCCTTTCCCAGCCCCTCTTAATGGGGGCATTTGTACTTATTTTTGTTGGATTTGCCGCCAAATCGGGCATCGCACCTTTCCATACTTGGTTACCCGCAGCGTATGCCAAGGCACCATCAGACGTCAGTGTTCTGCTCTCCGGCAGCGTAACCAATATAGGGATGTACGCAATCATACGGGTATATGCGCTTGCCGCCCATTCTCCTGCAGCATCCTTTATTGCAAAACTGCTTTTGGTGTTTGGGATCCTGAGTGTAGGCATCGCTGCGTTAAGCATGGTAGTGAGGTACAATGTCAAAAAACTCATAGCATTTTCAAGCATTGAAAACAGCGGCATTATGCTCATAGGTATTGGCGTTGGGAACCTGTTCTGGGTTTTGTTCCATATGCTGGCGCATGCGCTGGCCAAAGCAGCCCTGTTCTTCTCCGCAGGTATAATCCACCGCCAGTATAACAGTATTAGGGTGGAATTTATCCATAATTTGTTCAAGCTCCAGCCACTGGCGGGCTGGGGACTTATCTTAGGAAGCATAGCCGTAATTGGAATGCCATTATCCCCCCTCTTCTTTTCAAAGTTCTATATTCTTGCCTCTTTGGGAAGAATATCGCTTTGGTTACTGCTTGCAGTCCTGCTTTTCCTGCTCATTGGTGTCTGCTCATTTGCTTGGCTTTTGATCCGGCTCATGCAAATGCAGGGGAAATCGCTTGCACCCTTTCGAGTGCCACTAAGCATGAAGTTCCCCATCATCATTGCTCTCCTTGTACTTTTCATCCTTACCATCTATTTCCCAGCGTTGCTCACTACAACACTGCAAACGATAACACAACAGTTAGGAGTATAAACTATGAACGGACTTAAAGAGGAAGCTATAGCCGTGTTTGGCAGATCCGGTTTAGAGGAACAGCATCATGATGAATTGCATGTGCATCTTAGCAATGAAGAGTTCCTCAAACGGATAAGAACTGTTGCCGAAAAGGGGTTTCTCCTCGCAGACCTCTTTGCCGTGGAGGAATCTGCCCGGGCAAAAGCAAAAAAACAGACGTTGGTGTATGTCTTCGAAAAAAGAGGATATCCAGACCTCTTAGTTCTTCATGTCACTTTCCATAAAAAGGCAACTTCCATTGCACCTCTCTTCCCTTCCGCCTGTTGGTACGAGCGTGAAATAGCAGATGGGTTTGGTATCCTGTTTGACAGTGCGTATGATAAGCGCAGGCTTTTCCTGCACGAGGTTTATCCTGTAGGATTTCACCCTCTGCAAAAGTCATGGAAGAACAAGTGCCTTTCTCTGCCTAAAACAGCAGTTTCTTTAGAAGATTATCCCTTCAAGGAAGTCAAAGGAGAGGGCGTTTACTGTGTTCCTGTAGGCCCTGTACATGCAGGGATTATTGAACCCGGGCATTTCAGGTTCAGCGTCATCGGAGAGACCATGTTTAATCTGGAAGTGCGGATGTTCTGGAAACACAGGGGCATTGAAAAAATGGCAGAAGGCAAACAACCGTCTTGGGCAGTAAATCTTGCAGAGGCTGTTAGTGGTGATGAGACTGTTGCCAATGCATGGGCATACTGCAGGGCAGTGGAGAAAATAGCTGGTCTGAAAATTCCTGCACGGGCAGAGTATCTGAGGATGGTGTTTGCAGAAATGGAGCGCATCTATGCGTTGCTTGGTGACCTTGCAGGCATGATTATGGATGTTGCCTATGCTGCAGGTGCAAGTCCCTTTTTTATCCTGCGAGAAGAAATGTTACGGTGGAATGCAAAACTCAGCGGTTCCCGATTTTTTAAAAACAATGTCGTTGTAGGGGGTGTTGTTTCTGATGTTGGCCAGAATCTGCTTGAAGATCTTGGGCAGTACTTGCACCATTTCTCATCAAGGTGTAGGGATGCATTAAACCATTCCCTCAATTATCCTACGGTCTTGGATCGTCTGGATAGTACTGGCATTGTCAAAAAAGAGCTGGTTATTCCTCTCCATCTCAGTGGCCCTATGGCACGAGCATCAGGTGTAGCAACAGACGTCCGACTTGATCACCCTTATGGCTACTACGCAAAAATCCCACCCCATGAAAAGATAAAGGAGCAGGGTGACGTATTAGCAAGATTCAAAATAAAAGCAGCATCCATAGAAGACTCAGTCAGAATTATCCAGCAGATTATTGCAGATATTCCTGCCGGAGTGGTGTACACAGAAGCGAAGGTTAAAGACGGCGCAGCCTTTTCTCAGGTGGAATCCTGCCGCGGCCAGAATGTGCACTATGTGCAGATGGAGCAGGGTGTTATCACCAGGTATAAGATAAGGACTGCCTCTTTTTGCAATTGGTCTGCAATAGAGCATGCGGTTTTGGATAATATCATCCCTGATTTCCCTCTCATAAACAAAAGCATGAATTTGTCCTATGCAGGGACAGATTTATAGGTGAAACCAATGAACCCTATCATCAATATGTTTAAGCCGACGGTAACTGAAGACTTCATCTGCAAGGATGAAGAGTTTGAGCAGCTGGGCATCAAACTCAAAAAGAAGATGGATGTTATTTTTGGCAGGAGCATGGCTATTCGTGCAGTGGATGCTGGCAGCGACAATGCTCCAGAGATAGAACTGGTTAATCTGACCACTCCCCATTATGACATTGAGCGGTTTGGAATTACTTTTGTTGCTTCTCCCCGCCACGCTGATACATTGATGGTGACGGGTGCTGTTACCCTTAATATGGCCCAAGCAGTCCGCAAAGTCTATGAAGCAACACCCTCACCTAAACTGGTGATTGCCTTAGGAGATGATGCCTGTTCCGGCGGCATCTTTTTGGGAAGCTATGCGGTGCTTGGGGGGGTGGACAAGATTCTGCCCGTCGATCTTAAAATTCCTGGAAATCCTCCCACGCCCCATGACATCATGCGCGGGCTTTTAGCACTGATGGAAAAACTACAGCAGCAGTAAGCACTTTGAGATGTAAAAAGAAAATTGGCCACCGTCGGTCAATAGACCGACGGCATTCTCGCTTCGCTCGGGCCAATTTTCTTTAACCCTGCGCCTTCCATTAAGCCACTAGTGAAAACACTAGTGGAATGCGCAGATTCAATCAGATCTTTTTTGCATAAAGTTTATAAAAAACAGCAGTTTTGTCTAGGGTATGCCCGCAACCGACCTCTCCACCACCCTGTGTGGTGTCAGGCTCAGAAACCCCCTGATTCTTGCCTCAGGCTTTCTTGACACGACAACATCATCCCTAATCTACGCACTTGACCATGGCGCAGGAGCAGTCATCATCAAATCCATCTCCCCTGAGCCGAGAAAAGGCCATAAAGAGCCAGTCATCCAGGCCATAGGCCATGGCAGCATGCTCAACGCTGTTGGTCTCTCCAATCCCGGACTTCCCCTAGCCATTGAAGAATTGATTGATGCAAAAAAAAGGACAAAAGAGCCGGTCATCGCCAATATCTTTGCCTCAACCGTCGAGGATTTTGGCAAGGCAGCAAGAGAAGTATCGAAAGCACAGCCAGATCTTCTGGAAGTCAACATCTCCTGTCCCAATGTGGAGGATGAATTTGGAAAACCCTTTTCTTGTGACCCCACACTTGCTGCGCAAGTGACAAAAACAGTCAAGAAAAACACGTCAGTGCCCGTCATCATTAAACTCTCTCCTAATGTGGCCAACATCGCCACCATAGCAACAGCAGTGGAGGCTGCAGGAGCAGATGCCCTGACTTGCATCAATACCGTAGGTGGTATGGGCATTGATATCGAGACTGCAACACCTCTGCTTTCCAACAAAGTAGGTGGCCTCTCAGGCTCAGCAATAAAACCCGTTGCCGTCAAGGCTATCTTTGAATGCTACAAATCCGTCAAGATACCCATCATCGGTGCTGGCGGTGTCATGACAGGAAACGACGCCATCGAGCTGATGATGGCGGGTGCGTCTGCAGTCCAGATAGGGACTGCAATTTATTATAGAGGTATCGGTGTGTTTGGCCAAGTCAGCGCAGAAATGGAGCAATTTATGCATGTGCACAATTACAAGAACATCAAAGAAATCATCGGCAAAGCGCACAGGAGCAAGTGAACAAAAATGGGACACGGATGCTGTTGCAAAGGACACGGAACTCATGAGACCACACTTGAGAACAAGCACTGCTGCAAGAGCAGCGTGCAGACCCCTTCTTCTGCAGGTCAACTCATTATGCTTCCCATCAAAGAGATAACCCAAGAAGCAAAGAACATCAAGACCCTTTATTTCAGCCATGCGCTGCACAGCAAGCCCGGCCAGTTCCTCATGATGTGGGTGCCGGGTGTGGGAGAAAAGCCCATTTCTATTGCAGGAGAAAACGAGGAAGGATTTTTGGTGACGATCTCTGCCGTAGGCCATTTCTCTGAGGCGATCACCCATCTCAAAAAAGGAAGTATGGTTGGTATCAAGGGCCCGCTCGGCACCTTCTTTGCGCTTAACCAAAAAAGGATTGCCCTTGTCGCAGGCGGCTATGGTGCAGGACCCATGGCCTTTCTTGCAGAATGCGCAATTAAAGAGGGCTGGAACAAAGAACATATCCACTACATCGGCGGTGCTCGCACCAAAGACCTGCTTCTCTTTGAGAAGAGAATGAAAACATTGGGCGTACAGGTGCACTTCACCACCAATGACGGCTCGCAGGGAACCAAAGGCCTCGTTACAGATGTCCTGCAAGAGCTTGTGGTACAAAAAAAAGTAGAGATGGTGTACTGCTGCGGCCCCGAGCTGATGGAGAAAGCAGTCTTTGATGTTGCCATGCACTATCATCTGGGCTGTCAGATATCACTTGAACGTTATATGAAATGCGGCATAGGCGTATGCGGCAGCTGCGTGGTTGATCCCCTGGGGTTGCGGATGTGCGTGGAAGGCCCGGTCATTGACAAAGAGACCGCTGAAAAGATTACCGAATTTGGCGTCTATCACCGTGATCCGACAGGCAAAAAAATCTATTTTGGAAGCAAATGATCGTATTTATGCGCAATGGTATGCATAAATGAAGTAACTGCTCCGATTCCTCTAACTATATGGACCGATTCAAGAGCGAGGTTTCTTGGTCCGTATCCATTCAGCACGACTTCTTCCCTAATACCGGCACCTGTAAGATCCGCATAATACATTGAATTTCCTACGCTGACAACCCTTCCTACTGCCCCGGGGTGCAGATAAGGCAGAGCAGATGTCTTCTCGTTTCTTTCATTCTTTTCTCTGCCTGCCCACATGACTGTTTGCATCCCCACCTGTTTTTCTGGAGAAAGTCTAATCATCAATTCGTATTGGGTTGTTCCTGGACTGGAAGATACATTTGCTGACAGCATGCCAACCACAGGATAGTCAGCTGCCCACATTTTCAGATAAAATTCTGCTTCCCCTCCTTTCCATACCTTTGCCACTAAAAGCATATCAGGGATTGGACTTCTGGATGTGTTGGTGCTGCCAACAAAATCAGAGAGTTCTCTGGCTTTTTCTAGAAGTGCTTTGTAGTTGCCATTCCCATGAACAACCGCCCATGCAAGAAGAGGATCTTCTGGTGTAACGCTGCCAAGAATAAGACTTGTTCGTATCGTATGCAATGCATCTCCTCCTTTACTGGCGATGCGTTCCAAATCGGTTGCAGACAAAATAGATGTCATAACCCTTGCGAACGGGCGTTCTTTTTTAAACTTGTCGCCCCATCCTTCTAGGTTCAGGAGAATTATGCGCACCCTCCGCAATCCCCAGGCGGGTTGCTATCTTGGTGAGGTAGGGAGATTTTGCCTGTGCAAAAAAGGAGTACAGCCTGTAGTCTTCCCTATGGCTGGTATGAAGGCCAACGGAGGTCAAGAGCTCCCTGAAGGTTTCTGTCAGGAAATCTTGAGGATTATATCTCCCCCCATTTTCAATATGGCTGGTCAGGTAACCACAGACAAATGCCTGCACCAGAAGCGGGGTGTACAACTGCAATGCAGGACGCAATTTTTGTGCAAAATCCTCTTTTGAAGTTGCAACATTCTCTTGACTCTGAGGCATAAACAGAAGCGTAGTTTCTGCATGAGATATTTTCCCGATATATGCTTTTTTATCACAGGTTATGGTTTGCACTCCATGCAACGACAGTGTAAATCCCAAATCATCCAGCGGCACTTGCAGTGTGCCACCACCCTCTCCATTGCCTAATGCCCCTTTGGTGCCGTTGGCCTTGGCAGAGAAATCATACACCCGCTTTCCTGCGTCAAAAGCGCAAGTCTGGAGCGTGGATGCCATCTTTGTATAGAGGTCAACACACTCTCTTGCGTACTCTTTAGGCAGTATAGGGCTGACTTGTGCTCTTTGTTGGTAGGTAACAAAGGCGTAGGCAAGCGCACAGTTTTCCACATGCAGTGCAAGCCCCTCAATATCTTTTAACGCAAGTTCCTCTTGTAACTTCATTTCTGCTGCTTCAAGAACTCTCCGGGCGTCTGCTCCGCTCTCCAGCTTTTTCTCTAAGGAATCTTTACATTCGGCAAGATCTGCATTTTTTCTGGCGAATTCATCTCGCTCCTTTTTTGCTGCTTCTATCTTTTGTCTGGCTGCATTTAGTGCTTCATTTGCTCTCTCTCGCAATGCAGCATACGCTTCAAAAGGGTTCTTTAGGAATGCCTTTTCTTCTTCCGAAGTTTTGAATGTACCTGGAGGAACTTCATATTCTATTACTCCTTCCTTTAAAGAGGTCTAAAAATCCCATAGGTTATCTATATGAAGAGAACGGAATTGTCTTTAAAAAATTAACGTAAGGGTATCTATTATTTATCAATTATTCATCCATTTATTATCGCACATCCACTTCTTCTGCATAGGGTAGGAGCATCTCCCTAAAAGAAAGCATCTCCTGCCTGCTGTAGGCAGGCGTGCCCTGCCAGCTCTTGCAGATCATGGGCTGGCTTGACACAAAGGTCTGCAGAAAATAACGTTTGCTTCCTTTAATCCAGGAACCGATGCGCAAAAGTTCCTCTGGGTCATGCAATTGTGGTACCACGGTGGTGCGGAACTCATACTCTTTTGCTGATGTCTGGATCAACCGGATGCTTTCCCCTATCGCATCACCTAATCCGCGTGCACCGCACGCCCGCTCATACTTTTCTTTGGATGCTTTCACATCCATGGCCACATAATCTACTAGGGGAAGAAGCTCAGTCAGCTTTTGGGGATTCGTGCCGTTGGTGTCCAGTTTCACCAACAGCCCAAGCACCTTAATGCTTTGAATCAATTCAGGCAGGCACGATGATAGGGTGGGCTCTCCGCCGGTGATACAGACCCCATCAATCCATCCCCTTCGTCTGCTGAGGGTCGCCATCACCTCATCTGTGGTGATGGCAGGCAGATGGCCCGGCCGCAATGCAAGGTCTAGGTTGTAACAAAACGGGCAGCGCATATTGCAGCCGCCCAAAAAAAGCGTGGTGACAATGTGCGGAGGGAAATCTACCATGGACGTCAGTTGCATCCCTCTCACACCAAAGCCCTGCATGCATCTCTACTCCGCAATCGGGCTTTTGATGGTTATTTCTTCTTCAAATGCCGTCCTCATCCGGAACTCTTCCTTCTTACCATCATTCCAGTTCTGGACTGGTCTGTAATAGCCGACCACTCGGCTGTACACTTCACAGGGTATTTTTTTGGTTGCGTTCATGCTAACACCTCTTGTTGTTGTTCTGTTTCTAAGACGCCATCCCCATATTTCTCCAGCTCATCTTCTGTATGGTGCATAGGGCAGGTGAAATGCTCGCCTGCAATATAGCCATGTACTGGGCAGATGCTAAACGTTGGCGTTAAGGTAAAATAAGGCATCCTGTAGCGGTAGGCAATTTTCTTCACCAGGTTGGCAACCACCCGCCAGTCGTTTATCTTCTCTCCCAAAAAGCCATGCAGCACTGTGCCACCGGTATACTTGGTCTGCAGTTCATCCTGGTGTTCAAGCGCCTCGAACATATCCCTCGTATAATTAACTGGCAGCTGGCTTGAGTTCGTGTAGTAGGGTGTTTGTGTGCCTGCGGTTATGATGCCTGGATATTTGGCTGTGTCATGCTTTGCCAATCGGTAAGACGTCCCTTCTGCAGGCGTTGCCTCAAGGTTGTACATCTGGCCTGATTCTTTCTGGAAATCCTGAAGTGTCGTGCGCATGAAATCCAGCACCTCAAGTGCAAAAGCCCTCCCCTCAGGAGTGGTGATATCCTTCTTGGCAAAATTGAGGCACGCTTCATTCATGCCGCACAGGCCAATGGTAGAAAAGTGGTGATCCAATGTGCCAAGATAGCGCAGGGTGTAGGGCAGGAGGCCGTTTTTCATGTTCTTCTCCACTTCCTTTCGTTTGATGTCTAAGGAGAGTTTGGCAAGCCCCATAAAGTGGGAGAGCCGTGCAAAGAATTCCTCTTTGGTTTTTGCCAGAAACCCAATCCGGGGCAGGTTGATAGTCACCACACCAATGCTTCCTGTCTGCTCACCTGAGCCAAACAGGCCTCCGGTCTTCATGCGCAATTCCCGCATATCCAATTGCAGGCGGCAGCACATGCTCCGCACATCCCCTGGCTGTAGGGAAGAATTCACAAAATTCTGGAAATAGGGTGTGCCATACTTGCCGGTCATCTCAAAGAGGAGCCGGGCGTTTTCAGATTCCCAATTGAAATCCCGGGTGATGTTGTAGGTAGGGATGGGAAACGTAAAAATGCGGCCGTCAGCATCCCCTTCAATCATAATCTCAATAAATGCCTTGTTAATCATGTCCATCTCTGGCTGGAAGCCTGCATATTTTTCTGTCTGCCATTCGCCGCCAATCATGACCTGCTGCTTTTTCATGTCTTCTGGCACAGTCCAGTCAAAGGTGAGGTTGGTGAAGGGCACCTGGTTGCCCCACCGCGAGGTCTGGTTGATGGCAAAGACAAATTCCTGCATGCTCTGTTTGACATGCCGGTAATCGAGTCCGTCAGCACGCACAAATGGCGCAAGATAGGTGTCAAAACTGCTGAACGCCTGCGCACCAGCCCATTCGTTCTGGAGTGTTCCCAAAAAATTCACAATCTGGCCAAGTGCTGCATCGAAATGCTTGGCAGGCCCTGCTGCTACTTTGCCATGCACGCCGTTGAATCCTTCTTCCAGAAGCTGCCGCAGGCTCCAGCCTGCACAATAGCCGGCAAACGTGCCTATGCTTAAATCATGGATATGGAAATCTGCATTCCTGTGCGCCTCTGCCACTTCCTTGGGATAGATATTGTTCAGCGCATATTCTGCAATCACCGCGCCGGAGATGTGCGCCTGCAGACCAGAGACAGAATAGCCCGCATTGCTGTTCTCCCGCACCCTCCAGTTGCTTTTCATCACATAACCGTCTACTACTTTTCCAATTCGTTCAAGGAAAGCTTTGCTGTCGCGCAGCTGCTGTCTTTGGCTTCTATAGAGAATGTAGGACTTGGCAACCTCTGCCTCTCCTGTTTTGATGAGCACTTTTTCTACGATATCCTGAACATTTTCCACGGTAGGAATGTTCATAGCATCATAGCTGTATTCTAGAACGGTCATAACCTTAGCACAGAGACTTTCTGCCAATACCCTATTTTCCTTGCCTGCGGCAATCATCGCCTTATGGATGGCATGGGTAATTTTTTCCTTGTCAAACGGCACCATAATGCCATTTCGTTTCCTTATCTGTTGTACAGAGCTCACGCTGCCTCACCTCATGGTTTAGGGTACTAAATATCAAAACCCATTATTTCTTTAAAGCACAACATGTTGTGCTTGCTTAAAAAAAATCAACAATATGCTGTAGCGTACCTTTTATTTAAAGGTTTCGTTTTGGCTTATTTTTATCCCTTTTTCTCAAGAAAAGCGCCTATTCCTCCTGTATCCATCCATAACCCTTCTCTTCCAGCTGATCCACCAGTTCTCCCTTGCCTTCCAGGACAACCTTACCGTCAATCATGATGAAAAGGCGGTCTGGTTTGATATGTTCAAGTATCCGTTTATAGTGAGTGATGATCAGGACACCCCTGTCTTTTGCCAAAAACGTGTTTACTCCATCAGCGACTGCGCGCAGAGCATCAATGTCAAGGCCGGAATCCGTCTCATCAAGAACAGCAAGCATGGGGTTTAAGACCAACAGCTGCAGAATCTCTGCCCGCTTTTTTTCTCCGCCAGAAAACCCGTCGTTTAAGTACCTGCCCAAAAACTTCTTGTCCATTTTCAAAAGAGCCATCTTCTCTTCCAAGAGCTTCTTGAATGCAGGCAGGGCAATCTTCTCCTTGGTCTGTGCGTTCATCGCAGTTCGTAGGAAATTGGAAATTGTCACGCCAGGAATCTCAGACGGATACTGGAACGAAAGGAACAACCCCTTGCGTGCACGCTCGTCTGGGGGAAGAGAAGTAATGTCTTCCCCATTGAAGAAAATCTTTCCTGCAGTAACCACATATTTGGGGTGGCCCATAAGCACATTGGCAAGGGTGCTCTTTCCTGAGCCGTTGGGTCCCATCAGTGCATTGACCTTCCCTACTTCTAGCTTCAGATTCAGCCCTTTGAGTATTTCTTTGCCGTCAACTGCTGCATGCACATTTTTTATCTCCAATAATGCCATAGTCATTCACCTCTGTTGGTTACTTTGTCACTTTTGCTGATGCTTTTTGCTTTGTCTTTATTAATCGCTACATGGATGGCCTCAAGCGGAAGCAGTGCACATTTCATCCGCACTGCCCCTATGGGAATTCCCAGAAACCCTATTGTCTCTTTTGAGGTAATGCCTCTCACCTCTGCAAGAGTCTTCCCTTTGATATGGTCTGTCAGTAGAGACGCTGATGCTATGCACAAAGCACATCCGCTTCCCTCAAATCTGACGTCTTTTACTTTCTGACCCTTGACATCTATCTGGAGGGTAATATCATCCCCGCAGAGGGGGTTGAATGCATGATATTCATGGGTTGGCTGCGCAAGCGTTCCAAAATTATGCGGTTCCCTATAGAGTTCCAGGATGAATTCTCGGTACATTGCATCAGTTTCCGATTCCATATTGTGCGCACCCATTATCTCTTCTCAATTCCAAATATACTCTTGACCTTCTTCACTGCTGCAACCAGTCGGTCCACATCCTCATAGGTGGTGTAGAGATAAAAACTGGCTCTGCATGTGCCTGCAATCCCAAGCGCCCCCATAAGCGGCATGGCACAATGGTGGCCTCCTCTGATGCAGATTCCTTCTGCTCCAAGGATGGATGCGACATCATGTGCATGCACACCTTTGATGTTGAAGGAGAGGATGCCTGCGCTTTTTTCTGGACCAGTGCTGTAAACCGTAACACCTTTTATCTTCTGAAATTCCTTGAGCGCATAAGAGAGGAGTTCCCCTTCCCATGCCTCTATAGTTTCCATCCCTACTTCTTGCAGATACTTGATTGCCTCTGCAAAGCCGATGGCACCTGCAATGTGGGGTGTGCCTGCCTCAAATTTCATGGGCAGGTCATTCCATGTTGCATCTTGATAAGAGACTGTGCGTATCATGTCCCCCCCTGTCATAAAGGGGGGCATCTGTGCAAGCAGTTCTTTTCTGCCATAGAGCACACCAAGTCCTGTCGGGCCAAGCATCTTATGCGAGGAAAAAGCAAGGAAATCACAACCCATCTTCCTGACATTGATAGGGGTGTGGGGGGCACTTTGTGCAGCATCCACCAATGTAAACGCGCCATTCTTTTTTGCCAGAGATATAAGGTACTGCACATCATTTTTCGTGCCAAGCGCATTAGAGATATGGTTCATGGCGACAAGGGCAGTCTGTTCTGTTATTTTCTTTTGAGCATCCTTGTAATCGAGTGTGAAGTCAGGTTTCATGGCAATGACCTTTAATATCAGGCCATGCCGTTTTGCGCATTCCTGCCAGGGTACCAGGTTTGCGTGATGTTCAAGTGCAGTTACCACGATCTCCTTTCGCATCCGAAAGAGCGCGGGCAGGCAGTAGGATACGAGATTGATGCCCTCGGTTGCATTTCTGGTAAATATAATTTCCTCCGGGTCTGCATGGATAAACGATGCAACACTTGCATGTGCCTTTTCCCAATGCAGTGTTGCTATCTCACTTATTTTATACAACCCACGATGGATGTTGGCGTTTTCTGCAAGGTAATAGCGGCAAACTGCATCAATGACTGCCTTCGGCTTCTGGGTGGTTGCAGCATTATCTATATACACCAACTCTTTTCCCCTCTCCTTTTTCTGGAGCAGGGGGAAATCCTTCTTCAGCTCCTTTGCTTTTTGGTTTGTAAGTTTCATATTAAAAGGTCAATCCTAATAGTATCCTCACATCTTCATTGGGCTGCCAGGGGGGGTCGAAGGTGATGTCAATCTCCGCATCCTTGAATCCTTTGGTGATGAGGCTCTGACGCGCTTCTGCAAGAATCATCGGCCCAAACGGGCATGCAGGGCTTGTCAAGGTCATCATCACAAACACCTTTTCCTCTTCTTTGATATCTATTGTATACACTAATCCCAATGTCCAGATATCAAGCCCAAGTTCCGGGTCCTGCACGCCTTTGAGTGCCTCTATAGCATCATCCTTAGTCAGCATAGGTCTCCTCCCAGCGAAAGCGTAAGTTCTTTATGAATTTTTTCCTTTACTTCCGGTGCAAACTGCTCAAGCACCGGGGTGAAATAGCCTCGGATCATGTTGAGCTGTGCCTGTTTCCTGGTAAGTCCCCGGCTCATGAGGTAAAACAGTTTTGCCTCATCCAGCCGTCCTATAGTTGATCCGTGAGAGCATTTGACATCATGATTGTGGATTTCAAGATTGGGGATAGCGTCTGCCTCTGCCGCTCTTGAGAGGAGGAGCGCATCCTGTTTTTCATAGCCGTTTGAGCCAGCTGCATGAGGTTCAATCCGGATAAGCCCCCTGCTCAGCGCTTTTGCCTCATCAAGCAGTACCCCCTTAGTGAGCATATTGGAGGTGGTGTGGGGTGCAATATGGGTGGCTTCTGTAGAGAGATCAAAGCGTTGCTTGCCTTTTGCCAGGAACAGGATGGTGTTTTTCAGTGTTGCATCCTTGCCTTCAAGTGTTCCGCTGATATGATAGCGTGCATAATGGCAGCCAAAACAAGCATCTACGGTTGCGGCGGATGAGCCTTCTTCCTGACGGAAGATGCGTTCCTGCAGATGCAGTGCAGTTGGATCCAGGTTTTGCATCCCTACGACTTCTAGTGTGGCGTGCTTCTGCACAACGATGCGCATCTGCTCGCTGATGTAGGCATCACTTCCTCCGGTTTTATGGAAGAGGATCTTTGCTTTGGAGGATGGGCCTGCCAAAATGCAGAGTGTCAGAAACGTGCTGCCTGCAAATGCCGAGGCATTGATGGTGATAGGTTTGGTGCATTCCAACCCTTTAGGGATGGAAACCAAGACGATGTTTTGTGGTGATGCCCAATGGAGGTAATGCAGTTTGTGGTGTTCTCCGCCGCTCCATTCCGCTCCAAAGAATGATTCCATGCTTCTTTGAGGCAGTTCCTCCAATGCAGTTATCACGCTGACGCCAGGGGGTGCGTCTACTTTAAGAGAGACGCTGCCCTCTTTCTGCAGATGGGCAAACGCATCAAGCGTTGCTGGTTTGACTACAATGCTTAAGCCATATTTATGGGGCATGTCAGGTGCCGAAGCCATGCTCAACGCTGCCTGTGCCCTGTGTTGCGAAAGCCATGCTGGCTCCAGAGAATTCTTATTCTTTGCCATCGGTACTCTCTGATAGGTTAGCCTAAAGAGCCTTCCATCTCCAACTGGATGAGCCGGTTTAGCTCAACGGCGTATTCCAGAGGAAGCTCCTTGACCACCGGCTCAATGAAACCAGAAACAATCATCTGGGTTGCAGCCTCTTCGCTTAAGCCCCTGCTCATCAGATAGAAAATCTGCTCCTCGCTTATTTTCCCCACCGTTGCTTCATGGGCAATGTCAACGCTGTCTTCCTTTATGTCCATATATGGGTAGGTGTTGGACTGGCTTTTGTTGTCCATCATCAATGCGTCGCACGAGACACTGGAGGTTGTGTTGATAGCACCCTGCTTTACGCTGAGAATGCCCCGATACGAGGTGATGCCACCATCTCTGCTGATGGATTTTGACTGGATGGTGGAGCTGGTATTTTTTCCAAGATGGATAATTTTGGATCCGGTATCCTGGTTCTGGCCTGCACCTGCAAATGCAATACCTATAAAATGTGACGTTGACCGGTCTCCCACAAGGACAGATGCAGGGTAGAGCATAGTGACGCATGATCCAAGATTGCCATTTACCCATTCTATGATGCCATCTTCAGACACCACAGCACGTTTGGTGTTGAGGTTGTAGGTATTTTTGCTCCAGTTCTCTATGCTTGAATAGCGGGCTCGTGCACCCTTGAGTACATGAATCTCCACGCACCCTGCATGAAGGGAGTTCTGGGTGTATTGCGGGGCAGAGCATCCTTCAATGTAATGGACTTCAGCACCCTCATCAACGATAATGAGGGTATGCTCAAACTGGCCGCCTCGCTTGGCGTTCATCCGGAAATAGGCCTGTAAGGGGGTATGCAACTTGACACCTTTGGGGATATAGATAAATGTCCCGCCGCTCCAGACTGCGGCGTGAAGCGCAGTGAATTTATGGAGGCCAATAGGCACGCATCTATTCATAAAGTATTTTTGGACAAGTTCCGGATGCTGTTTGACAGCCTCGTCGCAGTCAAGAAAGATGACACCTTTGTCCTCCCATTCCTTTTTGAGTTTATGGTAGATGACGGATGATTCGTACTGTGCGCCGACGCCAGCAAGTGCGTTTTTCTCAGCTTCAGGGATACCTAATTTGTCAAATGTCTTCTTGATGTCTTCAGGCACATCTTCCCAGCGATCAGCGTTCTCTTTGGCATCAGGCACCATATAGAAATGAATATGAGAGAGATTAAGTTTTGCAAGGCTTGGGCCCCAGTCAGGCGTTGGCATTTGCAGGAATTTGTGAAATCCTTCCAGTCGCTTCTTCAGCATCCATTCCGGCTCCTGCTTCTGCCGTGAAATCTCCCGCACGATTTCTTCGTTGATACCAGGCACTGCCCTGTATCTGAGCCGCTCTTTATTATAATGGTCAAACCGTTCGCGGCTGATAGTAATGTCGGTTTCCTTGGTAGTGGCTTCGGTCATGGTTTTGTGTTAAATCTCATTAAATATACGGGTTTGCCCTATATTTATAGGTTCTCCCGTCAAGAATGGCAATAAAAATAGAAATCTTTATAAATTTTTCCTCTTTTCTATAATAATATGTTCAAAGAAAAATTAGGCATCGATGATAAAGACACGAAGCTTCTTTCGCTATGTATGAAACAACCAGAGATATCCCAGATGGAACTAGCCAAAGAGCTTGCCATCAGCCAGCCCTCGGTGAATGCCCGTATCCAGAAGCTCAAAAAGAAAGGGTTATTAAGTTCATCTATGGGTTTGGACCTGTCCAGGACACAGCTTGCTCTTGCCAGGGTTGACTGTACTGCCCCTGACGCAGACAATCTTCTCTCCCAGCTTTACGGTTGCTCTTTTTTTGCCAACGGTTTCATCATGTCTGGCAAGAACAATGTTTCTCTGTTCATTGCAGGGGCAAATCTGAAGAAAATAGAGTCCATTGTCAACAGGCATTTGCGCAGCAACCCATCCATAAAAGACATTAGCATGAGCGTGGTGGTCTCTGCCGCAAGACCCTTTGTCTGTTGCCTTAATCTTGAGAATGAACTCCACCATGCCTGTGAAGATCCAGATACCTGCAAGAGCTGTCCGATGCTGCACAAATAAAGCGCAATAATAAAGCGCAACACATATATACCCCTCTTGGGTTGCTCCCTCCATAGCTATGAGGTGGTCTTTATGAAACAAACCGTTGCCCTATCCCTTATCCTTTTGGGAATTATGAGCCTTGGACTGGTAGCCGGGTGTGCAACCACCCCCGATACAACTGCAGCAGTCCAGACGCCACAGGCCCAGCCAGCACCGTTCTCTATAGTAGCAGAGCAGACCAATCCTGATTCTGCTTCTTCTGAAAGTGTCAAAAAATTCCAGATTACTGCACAGAACTGGGAATTTGTTCCTAACACCATTCGGGTACAGCAGGGAGATCACGTCCAGCTTAAGATTATCAGTAGGCAGGGAAACCATGGTTTTGAATTGCCTGCTTTCCAGATTGATGAGCAGCTTCTGGAGAACAAGGAAGTGGTAGTCAATTTTGATGCAGACACCAAAGGAACGTTTGAGTTCTTCTGTGACGTACCCTGTGGTCAGGGCCACAGTCAGATGTCCGGAACCATTATTGTGGAATGATGTGTTATGAAAATCCAGTCTGTCAACCCATACACTGAACAAATCGTTGAGAGCTATATGTTACTTTCAGATGTTGCGCTTGAAGAGAAGGTGCAGGTTGCCCGCAGAGCGTTCTCTACCTGGTCTGGATTTTCTGCAGAAAAGCGCGCATCATTCTTTCCTGCGGTTGCAAGCACCCTGCGTGCACGCAAGGAAGCATATGCTTATCTTATGACACAGGAGATGGGAAAACCCATCAGAGAAGCTCGTGCAGAAGTTGAGAAATGCGCCTGGGTCTGTGACTATTACGCACAGCATGGCCCTTCCTTTTTGCAAGAGGAAGTCATCCCCACAGAAGCTACAAAAAGCTATGTGCGCTTTGACTCCCTGGGTGTTATCTTAGGGGTCATGCCCTGGAATTTCCCCTTCTGGCAGGTCTTCCGGTTTGCAGTCCCCACTATGATTGCCGGCAACACATGTCTGCTCAAGCACGCATCCAATGTACCTGGCTGTGCCCTTGCTATTGAAGATGTCTTTTCAAAAAGTGGGTTACCTCCTTCTATATTCACCACCTTGCTCATTTCAGCAAAAGCTGTTACCAGACTTATCGAAACAGACCTGGTGGATGGCGTGTCCTTGACCGGAAGCAATATAGCAGGAGAGCAGATTGGTGCATCTGCGGGAAAAATGATAAAAAAACAGGTCTTTGAATTGGGAGGTTCTGACCCATTCATCATTCTGGAAGATGCTCATATCGAAGCAGCAGCAACGACTGCAGTCAAAGCGCGTTTTCTCAACACTGGGCAAAGCTGTATAGCAGCCAAACGATTCATTGTTATGGAACAGGTAGCGGATGCCTTTATCGCATCGTTTACCAAAGCCTTTCATGCGTTGAAAGTGGGTAATCCAAAAGAGGATACAACAGATATCGGGCCCCTGGCTCGCAAAGAATTTGTGCAGGAACTCACTGCACAGCTTGCAGATGCGCAGTCCAAAGGTGCAAAGGTCATTTATGGACCGGAGGTACCAGCCACTGGATTCTTCTTTCAGCCGGCCATGGTTCTTGGTGCACGGCAAGGCATGCGTGTGGTGGATGAGGAGGTCTTTGGTCCCATAGCACCTTTCCTAATTGTCAAAAGCCATCAGGAGGCAGTGCAGCTTGCTAATGCAACTCCATTTGGGCTTGGTGCAAGTATATGGAGCCGGAATCTTCCGGTAGCAGAACAGATGGCATCCCAGATACAGGCAGGAAGCATTGCCATCAATGACCTGGTGAAATCAGATCCACGGCTGCCTTTTGGTGGCATCAAAAAATCAGGAATAGGAAGGGAGCTTTCTTCCTATGCCATCAAAGAATTTGTCAATGTCAAAACTGTTGTTGTGCAGGGGGGAGTATAAGATGAAGGCCTCTGATCTGTTTGTACGGTGCCTTGAGGCAGAGGGCGTGCTGTATATTTTTGGCGTTCCCGGAGAGGAAAACCTTGATCTTTTGGAATCCCTACACCAATCTACCATTAAGCTGATTGTTACGAGGCACGAACAGGCAGCTGGTTTCATGGCAGCGACGGTTGGAAGGCTGACGGGGAAGGCAGGGGTGTGCCTCTCTACTCTTGGGCCTGGTGCAACCAACCTCACCACAGCTGCAGCTTATGCGCAGCTTGGCGGTTTCCCAATGGTTATGATTACGGGCCAGAAACCGCTCAAGACACGGATACAGGCACGTTTCCAGGTTGTTGATATCGTTGCGATGATGCAGCCTCTTACCAAGAGTGCGCGACAGATTATTACTGGCAAAAAAATACCCCACCATATTAGGGAAGCATTTAGGGTAGCGCAGGAAGAGCGGCAGGGAGCAGTCCATTTAGAGCTGCCCAAAGACATTGCAGCAGAAGAGGTGGATGGGGCACCGCTGGTTGTCAAAATGCCGTCTTCTCCCAAGGTATCAGATGAGGCGCTCAAGCATGCGGCTCAGGTGCTCATGCAGGCAAAACGCCCGCTGGTCATTTTTGGTTTAGGAGCAAATAGGAAACCAACACCCGCATATCAGGCATTCATTGATGCAACGCATATCCCATTTGTAAGCACGCAGATGGGGAAAGGTGCAGTTGACGAGCAGCATCCCCTGTTTTTAGGATGCGCTGCGCTTCTTGGCCATGATTATGTGCATTGCGCCATTGAGAGGGCAGATGCGATCCTGATGGTGGGCTATGATCCTTATGAAAAACCACCCTTTATCATGCAGGGTGACAAGACTGAAGTGATTCATCTTCACGAAACTCCTGCGCTTATGGAAGAGGTCTATTTCCCGCAGCATGAAGTTGTGGGGAAGATGCAGGATGCCATGCAGCGTCTCACTTCAGGGGTAGAGCCGCAGAAACACTGGGATTTCTCGTATTATCTTCGGGTCAAAAAGCAGGTGGAGGAACAGGTGTTTGCTCATATGGACAGCAACGCTTTTCCGCTCCTGCCGCAGCGCGTGGTTGCAGATGTCCATGCAACCGTTCCTAAACATAGTATTATCGCACTTGATAATGGTATGTTCAAATTATGGTTTGCACGCATCTTTGCGGCAAAAACGCCTAACAGCCTTCTTCTGGACAATGCCCTTGCTACGATGGGTGCCGGGCTTCCTTCAGCCATGGCTGCTCATTTGCTTTACCCAGAGAAAAAAGTGCTGGCTATCTGCGGTGATGGTGGGTTTATGATGAATTCACAGGAGCTTGAGACTGCAGTCCGGCTGCGCATGAATCTTACGATAGTTATTCTTAAGGACAATGGTTACGGTATGATTAAATGGGAGCAGCAGATGAAAAAATTTGCTGATTTTGGTCTTGATTTTGGCAATCCTGATTTTGTGAAGTATGCAGAGTGTTATGGTGCCAAAGGATATGCGGTAAAAAAAGCCGAAGACTTTTCCAAAATACTGCAGAACTGCCTAACATCTCAAGGCGTCCAGCTTATCGAAGTTCCCATTGATTATAGCCAGAACGATGCAGTGTTCACCCAGGAACTTGCACACAAGCAGTGTGTTCTTTAGATATCTTTGACCAGCCTATCTGTGCCGAAGGCAGCCTGTTCCTGGACTGTTGCTGTCTGCCCGCAATAAGGGCATCGTACAGGCATGGAACCATTATGTCTAAAACCGTAGTTGCATTCTTCACAGTGATATTTCTTTTTTTCAGGCATGGAAACCACCTTATTTGGTTTGTATCTTTTTCTGGATATCTTTTAAGATCGTTTCGATTTCCTGCTTGTTGACACCCTCAAGCGGGTTGTTCACTTTGGGCTGCCTGTTTTCGCTTGCGCTCTTTAACATGGCCTCCACAAAGGGAGGGTTTTTTTTGGGTTGCTCGTCGGCCATGCCTATTCTACGGTGGTGCTATTATATAAATGTTATTGCTTGGGGGTTAAGTCAAGAAGCGTGTGTTGCATTTCTCTCTACGACAATAATGGCGGCAGAAACGGCAGATGGAGCACCATGCTTGCAGAACAGGTTCTGCAGCACATCCTCGTACCTCGGATGTTTGGTAGTGCGGGGGACATTCGCTTCGCTCAATCCCCCTTGGCTCCGACGGAGGTTGCCGAAAGCGTAGCTTGAGCGCAACTAGGAAAAATCTCCTGATTTTTCCGTGTACCCTGCTCCCGCCTGCTTGGTTGGTTTTTCCTTCTTCTGTAAAAAGAAAATTGGCCACCGTCGGTCAATAGACCGACGGCATTCTCGCTTCGCTCGGGCCAATTTTCTTTAACCCTGCGCCTTCCATTAAGCCACTAGTGAAAACACTAGTGGAATGCGCAGATTCAAGAAGGGTTTCCCACCTAAGTTGACTTGACCAATTCGGAGATACCTATTTAAACCTCCACTCTCCTGCGTTCTACCATGAATTATATATTCCTACTCTCCAAAGAGAATATCCCTCTTGCTCAGGCAGAGGTAGCTGCACTTGCGCAAGGCAGTGCCAGGGCAGATGGTTGCCTTGCGTTGGGTAATGTCAAGCCCACCTTATTCCGACGGCTTGCGTACACGCAGGCAGTCTGCCGCCTGCTGTTCTCCTGCCCTGCCCCTGGTTTGGAAAAAGCGATGAAGGGATATGAATGGAAGACCATTTACAAAAACAGTTTTTGCCTTCGGATCCATGCACTGGACAGCATAAAAAAAAAATACGACGAGGTGTCACTTGCAGGCATCATCTGGCGCGCACTCAAAGAGCCAAAAGTGCGCTTGGAAAAATCTGAAACACCCATCCGCATCTACCTCTTGGGAAAACAGGCACATGTCTGTCTTCTGCTTTATGAAAACAAAAAGGAATTTTTGCTGCGCAAAGCCCATCAGCGGCCGGAACTTAGTCCTACATCCTTGTATCCACGGCTTGCGCGCGCCATGGTGAACCTCACTGGTATCACACGGGGTACTATCACAGACCCCTTCTGCGGGACTGGAGGGATTTTGCTGGAGGCAGGTCTTATGGGTTTCCTGGTGGAAGGGTGGGACATTGATGCAGTTACGCTTCGTAAGTGTGCCATCAATATGGGCCATTACGGAATAAAAAAATATAATCTTCTTAATCAGGATGCGACAACCCTCAATAAAAAAGTGCAGTTTGTGGTGGCAGACCTTCCCTACGGGAAGAATTCACCGATGGATAGGCAGATAGGCGAGCTGTACCTGCCGTTTCTTAAACAGCTCAAGAGACATCTTACCAAAAAGGCGGTTCTTGGTTTTCCTGATTTTGTTGACTACAAAAAAATGCTTGCGCAGGCGGGTTTTAAGCCAGAGCATGAGTTTACTATCTATCTGCATAAGACCCTTTCTAAAAAGATAGTGGTTGTCAGTTAACAGCATCAGAGTGCTATTGTTGCTTCATCAGGAGTGCATATTTGGCTGCGATGGCATCCAGCAGCGCACCATTTCTCATATTTTCCGTGCTGGTATGCCTTACATAACCAACGGCAGGTATACATGCATTGCTGATTACTGCAGCAATCTGCCTGTCTGGAACCTGCACAAGTCTATCCATTGTTTCTGTAAGGTGCGTATGTTCTACTTTGACTGAACTTTGACCATAAGGCAATCCTACAATTTCATAATATACACCATACTTTCCATTCACCCCATGGGGATTTGTGGGTGTGATATTTACAATGTTGACCAGTTCATATCGTGGGAATGCTGTCAGCACAAGAACGGTGAGATGAGGGGGAAGTTTATCTGGATAATTATGAAGTGTTAAATCTACCAAATCCATCTCTTGTGTTGATATAGTGGTTGCATGTGGAACTAAAGACGGCATTTCTGGTCTCATCTCCTCAGAGCGAAGCTGGTTTGCTTTAAAAAAATTTGGAAAAATGCAAGGGGGAAATGTTTTTATAGTCCACTACTCTAACTATAGGTATGACACAGAACAGAAGCAAACTGACCAAAACACGCAGCGATATTCTTGCTGTTCTTAAGCATACCATCGCCCAGACAAATCCAGAAAAGGTGCTTAAAGAGCAGGTTACGGTCAAGAGCAGCAAGCTTACGGTTCATGGGAAAACCTTTGACTTAAAACAGTACCAAAGCATCTATATAGTGGGAGGAGGAAAAGCAGTTTTTCTGATGGCCAAGGCCATAGAACAGATGATGGGGGAGTACATCACTGCAGGACACATCAACGTACCCCAGATAGTCCCCGGTGTGCTAAAGAAGATTTCATGCACAAAGGCAACCCATCCCATCCCCAGCAAAGAAAATGTGGAGGGTGCAAAGAAGATAAGAGCAATTGCAGAGAAAGCAAGAAAGGACGATTTAGTCATTGCATTAATATCCGGTGGCGGATCTGCCATGATGTGCCTTCCCCATCGAGATATCTCACTTGAAGATAAGATGGAGACTACCTCGCTTTTGCTGAAAAAAAGTGCAACCATCCATGAGATTAATAGGGTGAGAAAACACCTCTCCCTAATAAAAGGTGGATACCTTGCGACCTATGCATCTCCTGCCACAGTCTTAGGGCTGTATATCTCAGATATTATTGATGACCTCTTTGATATCCAGGCATCAGGGCCTACGGCTCCTGATACTTCAACCTTTGCAGATGCTATTCTTATTCTTAAGCATCATAGCCTCTGGGATGTAGTGCCTGCTGGAGTGAGGAGGCATCTGGAAGCGGGAATGGCAGGCAAAACCCCCGAAACACCAAAAATGCAGCATCCTGCCTTTAAAAAAGTCTTTAATTACACTTTATGCAACCATCGGACCGCACTTCTTGCTGCTTGCGCGAAAGCAAAAGAGCTGGGATACCATGTCCTGCCCCTGACCAGTTCTCTGCAGGGAGAGGCAAGAGAGGTGGCGCTTTCTCTTGCTGCTATCGGAAAAGAGATTGCAAACTATGACACCCCTCTTAAAAAGCCAGCCATGATTATCGCAACCGGCGAGACAACCGTGCATGTGACTGGTGATGGTCAGGGAGGCAGAAATCAGGAGTTAGTGCTGAGTGCGTGCAGAAAGCTCCTTCCAAATATGGTGGTTGCTTCCTTTGGCACTGATGGTGTGGATGGCATAACACCTGCGCCTGTTGCAGGTGCTATGGCAGACCACTCTACCCTGGAAAAAGCACAAAAGCGCAACATGGATATCATGCGCTTTCTGCAGGATAATGATTCGTATCATTTCTTTAAGGCAACGGACGGCCATATCATCACCGGCCCTACAGGCACGAATGTAGGGGATGTGATGGTGGTTGTGGTTACCTGAACCAATAGTTATTGTGATAACTCTTTGGAAATCTCTTTTGTAGAAATAGCGCATCCTATCTTAAAAAATCGTGATTCATAAGTCCATAATTTACATTTTTTTGCCAGACAAAGAGCCAGAAAGTCTTCATCTTTGTTATGCCCTTTAAGCAATTCCTTTGATTCTGGTAGGTTGTCTTTGTAATTTTCCAATGGAACAAACTCAATTCTGCTAAGAAGAATAGACGCAACAGTTTCAAGTTCACTTTTACTGAAGGTAGTTCTTTTCATTATCTCCTCCTTGTTTTTCAGAAATTCTTCTTTTAGTCTTTCTGGAGAAAACAAATGCAATGCAGGATTGAAGATGAGATCAACAATATCTCCTTCTGAGATGAGGATCCTGAAAAAGACATTTGCATCAATGACTGCTTCCACTCAGATCATACCTTCCTTTCTTAGCTGCTTGTGCATGGATACCTTTACTTTTTCTGCAAGTTTGTCCGCGTCTGTTTTAGTCAGTCTTGATTTTGCAGTTATTCTCTTAAATTCCTCAAACTCTCTTGCAATTTTCACTCGTTTGAGTGCTTCCTCCCTTGCCAATTCTGACCAGTTGACCCATGGCAGGCTTTCCATGTCCTCTTTAACCGTGTTAGAGACCGTGAAGGTAACCGATGCCATTAAATCTCACCTCTTTGTTGCAGTGTCTTAAATACCTTTATTTTTTGGGTAATCATATTTCGAAATACTTCTGACCATTTTATCTCTGGGAATTTCTCCATCTCGTTCTTTACTGCATCTGGGATAGATAATGTTACGGTTGCCATAGTTCGCCTCCTTTAAATTAGGTTGATATACATAAATACGTTTAGATTAATAAATATTATGGTGCAAGTTAAGGAGAAATAATTCCCTAAACTATATAACTTATCCTGTTAGGTAACCTGTTGATTCGGGTTAAATTAGCTAACTTATTCAAAGAAAATTTTGTTTACGGAATATGGTACTTTAGAGTTTAACAACGCATTTTCTTCATTTTTTCAGCAGCTTCCTAAAGAAGCCCATCAGTATGAACGCTTCTCGTTTGGAAAGCATCGCTTTGCCAATGACTTTTTTCCACACCTGTTTGTGGGTTTCGCGTTTTTCCTGGGTAGACAGATCAATGCGCTCCAGATGCTTAAGCACATAGCCGTAGAGTATCTCCTTATCCTTTTTGGATGCGCCTTCTAAAAGTGCCAGGGTGTTTTTCTTTCCAGATACTATAAACAGCTCGTAGAGCACGATAGTGACTGCATGTGACAGATTCATTGTGGGATATTTGGGTGAGGCAGGGATGGACATGACAAAATCACAAGATGCAATCTCTTTGTTGGTCAAGCCAGCACCTTCCCTGCCAAATACAAGACCCACTTTTTTTTTTCGCTCAAAAGCCTTTAGCTTTTGCGCAACAATCTCTGGCGTCAAGGGCTGCCTGGTGATGGTGTAATTGTTGCCCACTTTTGCTGTGGTTGCAATAAGGCAGTCATACTCTTTTAGAGCAGACGCCTTCTTCACTTCCGCCCGCTTCAGCACGTCAGATGCATGCTTGCTTCTCTTTTGCGCATCTTCACTTAAGTGGTCTGCTTGGGGATTAATCAGCACCAGTTTCTTAAACCCAAAATTTTTCATCACCCTTGCAACAGCCCCTATATTTCCTTCGCGCTCAGGTTCCATAAGAATTATTTCAATCATCACCCCGCTTTGGTCATGAAATCTTTAAAAAGATTTCGGCATTGTATTAACTAAGATACTTTAATATAGTAGTTCTTCTTTTCTCTTGGTTGACAGAGGTGTATCAACCATGGCGAGACCAAAAGGAAAAATAAAAGTTGTTTGTCAGAACAAGTCCTGTGAACTTTTCCGGA
>JACRKK010000015.1 GCA_016219795.1 Candidatus Woesearchaeota archaeon
AAGTACTGAAAAATGTAAAGCATTTTTCAGTTTCGCAGACTCGTTACAATTGCCATGTACAATACGAGTCTGCGCTATGTTGAAAGTCGCAAAAACTAATCCTAACACGACTTTCAACTTTAGCAGGCGGTTCTTGACAAATAGATGGTTAATCAAAATTCTCTATTAAAATCTGCGTTTTCCACTAGTGTATTCACTAGTGGCTCAATGGAAAACGCAGGGTTAAAGAAAATCGGCCCGAGCGAAGCGAGAATGCCGCCGGTCTATTGACCGGCGGTGGCCGATTTTCTTTTTACGAAAAATAAAAGAAAAAAGAGAGTACTTACAATTCGCTGACCGCAACCAAAGAGACTGGCGTTTCGTTCTGGCGAACCTTAGTATCCATGCCTACAAGAAAATTGACGTTGGCCTGTTCTGCAGCCTCAACAATCTTTTTCTCGATGCTGCCGTCAAAGACAATGGCATAGACTCCTGTACCAAGACTCTTCATGGTCACCGGAAGCTCTGTCAGAGGCACTTTCCCAAGGATAGAGAGTTTCTCATCCAAGAGATAGGCACCTTTAGTGCCAATGAGATCCTCAAAGAGCTCATTGAATCTTGTTTTTTCGTTCGCCTGCAATTTATGCTGTTTGGCTGCCTGCGGTGGAGAAGCCATAGGGGCAGATGCTCCGCCCGGTACAGGAACACGCTCTTCCCTTCGCAGAGGCATCGGCTGAGATAGCGGTGATGCCCGCGGAATTGCATTAGGTGCTGGTTGCACTGGAGAACTGGTCCTTCTCTGCTGCTGCATATGAGGTGGCATGTTAGGTGGCATATTTTGAGGCATGTTACCTTGCACGTTACCCTGCCGCGTTTCAAGCAATTCTCTCTTTTCCTCACTTGGTCCATCTTCACGCTTGGCTAAGCCAAACTCATGGCGTGCCTGTTCCATGGAAATTCTGCTTCTGAGTGCCTTGTGGATCTCTTTCTTGGTCAGCTCTTCCACTTCTTTTCCATCCGGAGCCTTGGTCACATAGTCCATATCTGCAACTGCTGCAAGCTCCTTGATAATCAGATCACCACCCCTGTCACCATCGACAAAGGCTGTCACTGATTTGCGCTTGGAAAGCTCAATAATGGTCTGTGGAATGCTAGTGCCGTTGACTGCAATAGCGTTCTTAATGCCGTGTTTGAGCATATTAACCACATCCGCCCTGCCTTCGACGATAATCACTTCATCTGAGTCATCGATAGCTGGACCTGCAGACAGCCGGTCTTTACCGTAAGTAATCATTTCCATGACTCTGACGGAATGCGCGACCTCATCTGCCAGTTCCTGTGAATCCGGCATGGATGTCTCCAGAAGGTTCTTGAGCAGCTCTTTTGCCCTTGATACCACAAAATTTCTCTTGGAAACACGCACATCCTCGATGTTTTCCACTTTGATCTTGGCATTGCAGGGTCCGATACGCTGGATAATTTCCATGGCTGCTGCAATGATGGCAGTCTCTGCCTTGTCAAGGCTGGATGGAAGAATAATATTGCCTTTGGTTTGGCCTTTTCTGGTATCAACATTCACTTCGATGCGGCCAATTCTACCACTACGCTGCAATTCGCGCAGCTCAAGTTCTTCTCCCAAAAGACCTTCAGTCTGGCCAAAAATGGCCCCAATGACATCTGGCCTGTCTACAACACCCTCAATAAAAATTGAGGCATGAACAATATATTTTGATGCTACTTGGCTTATCTTACCCATTCTAATCCCTCCATAGGTTTGGTTTTTTTTGCTAACGAGAGTAGGTTGTCAGCATCAACAGTATTCCAAAGTTATTCCTTTAAGAACTAAAAAAATCACATTAGCCTAGAAAAGAGCTTTTTTAGCTCTCTTTCCCCAAAAAGCAATGGAATGGTGATATTATGATGAATGTAAGCTAAATATGGTTTTTTTTTGTTCTATGGGAATAATAAAGGTTTGTCGCCCGTAACACTAACCCCCAAGCTCATTGCTTGATGTTTATCGTAAGCTCCAGTGGGTACTCTCGTGACGGGCTGTTATGCACAAGGGTGTCTCAAAATCACCGCCAAAACACAAGGTTTCAGCTCATAAAAGGACCCATTTGTGCCTTTTTGGTAAGGAAAGAGTAAAGAATTCTCATTTATAAATATTGCTATTTTACAGACTGTGGCAGTATCAGCACCATATTTTCCCGTTTGAACACGTTCTTATGTCCCTTATAATTGTGTTGTGCATGATCTGCAAGCATTGCCCGCAGCTCCTCTGAAGAATAATCAACTATCGCGCGGGCAGCACAAGCCCCCCTGCATTGGATGTCCACCACTTCTCCTTGAGCAAATACTCCCTCAACACCCCGCACACCAGCAGGAAGCAGATTTTTGCCGTGGCGTACCGCCTCTAGCGCCCCTTCATCAATGGTGATACTACCCCCTGTTCTTGCAAAAGAAATCCATCGTTTCTTCTGTTCTATTCTTCCTGCAGGGAGAAAAAGGGTGCCTATCCCCTCTCCTGCAAGAAGGCGGGTTATCACCTGGGGTTCGGATGCTTTGGCAATAATCATCTTCACGCCGGCCTGGGAACATACCTTTGCTGCCTCAATCTTGGTTTTCATACCCCCTGTCCCGGCAACAGAGCCGGGTTTGCCTGCCAGAGCCGCTATTTGTGGAGTGATGGACTCCACCTGCCTGATAATCCTGGCATTTTTGTGCTCTTTGGGATTCTTATCATATAATCCATCAATATCACTTAAGATAATCAGGAGATCCGCATCCATCTTTGATGCAACAAACGCGCTGAGCTTGTCATTATCACCAAAGCCTGCCTCTCCAGTCTCTATTTCATCTACCGCTATGGGATCATTTTCGTTGATGATGGGAATAACACCTCTCTCAAATAAAACACGCAGGGAATTCTCAAGATTAAGGTACGCTTTCCTGTTGGCAAAAATATCATAAGTAAGGAGAAGCTGTGCTATAGGAATACCATAACGCTCAAATGCGTTGATGTAATACTGCATCAGAAGTGGTTGTCCTATGGCAGCGCATGCCTGACGCAAGGGGACATCACGCACCTTTGCCTTGATGCCAAGGGCTGCCTTCCCTGAACCAATCGCACCACTGGTAACCAGGGCAACGGCGATGCCTTTCTTTTTTGCAGCAGCAAGTTGTTCTACAAAGGTGTCTATCTTTGATGCATCAAGCGTGCCATCTTCTCCCGTAAGGGATGTAGTGCCTATCTTGACAACAACGCGCTTTATCGTTCCCATATTTTGTCCAGCCTCCTATGAGTAAATGGCTTTGCACCCTTGCCTGTATAAGTACTGACCACATGCCCTGCACCCACCACAAGGTATTTGTAGATGACCAGCCCTTCAAGCCCTACCGGCCCCCGGGCATGCGTCTTGAACGTGCTGACTCCCACTTCAGCACCCATCCCAAAACGGTAACCGTCAGAGAAACGTGTAGAAGCATTCCAGAAAACGCACGATGAGTCCACACCATCCAAAAAGAGGTGGGCTGTCTTCTCGTCTTCGGTGACAATGGCATCTGAATGGCCTGAGCCATGCTGGTTGGTAAAAGCAATGGCCTCTGCAATATCATCAACCACTTTGATACTCAAGATAAGGTCATTGTATTCCGTATCCCAGTCTTTTTCTGTGGCCGGCTTTACCGGGATGATTTCCTGTGTACGCTTACAGCCACGGAATTCCACACCGCGTTTTGCGAGTTCTGTATAGAGAAGAGGGAGGAATCGCTTGGCAATGTCCTTATGCACCAACAGGTTTTCAACAGAGTTGCAAACTGCGGGATACTGGCATTTGGCATCAATGCTTATCGCAATGGCTTTTTTTTGGTCTGCAGCCCGGTCGATATAGATCTGACAGATTCCGTCTGTATGTCCAAGTACAGGGATGCTGGTGTGCGTTTTCACATATTTGACAAAAGCATTCGATCCCCGGGGAACTAAAAGGTCAACGTATGCATCCATACCAAAAACTGCATGAAGCTCCTCCCTTGTTTCGAGGAGCTGTATCCATCCGCTGGGCACTTTTGCGTTTTCCGTAACGTTTTTTACCAGATGATAGAGTGCGTTGTTGGTATGCGCAGCTTCAGAACCACCCTTCAGAAGGACTGCGTTGCCTGATTTTAAGCAGAGAGATGAACCCTGGATGACAAGTTCCGGCCGTGCTTCAAAGGGGAAGCAGACGACACCCAGAGGGCAACTCACCTGATAAAGCTCAAGACCTTTATCCAGCTCAAGAGAAGAGAGCGTCCTGCCGACAGGGTCAGGAAGAGCAACCAGGCTCTTTAAGCCTGCGACCATCTCCTGAATTTTGTATTCGTCAAGTGCCAGGCGCTTGTAAAATGATGATTTTAAGCTGCCTTTTTTCACAAGGACTGCTGCTGCCCTGAGGTCTTTCTTGTTCGCAGAAAGAATGACCTGCTTTTGTTGGAGGAGGGCATCCGCTATAGCCAAAAGTGCTTTGTCTTTCTGCGTCCGGGTGAGGTTTGCAAGATGAAGCGATGCCTGCTTTGCCTGTTTTGCTTTGGTAAGCGGGGTTGGTGCCATAGAATTAAGAGGGATAGAGTTAGTATATAAAGATAAATGTTTTGGAAGTGTTATCATTTGACTGATAAACGCTCCATATTTCGGCATTGTATTAACTAAGATACTTTAATATAGTAGTTCTTCTTTTCTCTTGGTTGACAGAGGTGTATCAACCATGGCGAGACCAAAAGGAAAAATAAAAGTTGTTTGTCAGAACAAGTCCTGTGAACTTTTCCGGA
>JACRKK010000017.1 GCA_016219795.1 Candidatus Woesearchaeota archaeon
GCACTCAGACAAAGACTTGGAAGATTGGTGAGAAAAACATGTTCATTCTCCAAATCTCTTGAAAACCATAACAAAGTTATTGGGCTATTTCTTCAAGAAAGAAATATGGAGCGTTTATCAGTCAAATGATAACACTTCCCGGAAATATATCGGGTCTTTCAGGAGGATACTCCCCCACTATCTGCCGGAGGTCAAACGTTTAGTAACACCTATGTTGAAAACAACCATATAGAGCTGGATGTAGGTGGCGAAACAAAGGAATATAGCTCGCTTGATGATGTTATTACCGCACTTAAAGAGGAGCTTTCTGGCAGTTTTAATGAGGACCCACCTTCGGGAACAGTCCCCTATGTCAGGCTTATGGGAATCGCACTTGAAGCTGCGCACTTTGGTGATTTTGATGTAGTAAGCGATGTTGAGGAGGCATTTGATGATATCTACAAACCGGATCTTATTGAAAGGTACGAAAAACTTACAGACAATTATCAGCTTAACCGGGCAGAAAGTAAAGCACTAGCAGCTGCCGTGGATTCTCTAGGACACGGCAAGAACCCAGTAGATGTTTACCTGGCAATGCCCATACACAGTACGAAGGGAATAGAGATTTTCAAGCGTGCAGTAACCCAGAATTATAGTCACAATCCAAATATCTCTGCAGGATTTGGTATGGGACAGGGCGCATACACTCATTTCTTTAATCCCGAGGTCAGTTATGAAGGTGTTTCTCCTGGAGCCTATAAAGACCCCATATTTGAACGGGCAGGTAAGGCTTTTGCTGAAAACATAGATATGTGGGTTACCTATGTCCAAGAAGAAGCAGAGCACAGCCAAGAGCATCATCGTGCTAATATGAGCCCAGGAATTGCATTGCGCCTCTTGGGCTTTGCGACTGAAGCCCTGCGAGATTATAATTTCAAGAAGGCTTACAAGGCCTGTGCATTGTTAAAGCCAGATGAACCAAACACCCCCGAAGATGAGATGGGTGAAGAGGCACGGGATCTACTAAGCAGTTTGTACAAAAGCATACACGCAAGTGAGCTGGATGCAGATCATCTTGATTGGCTTCTTGATCCCTTAGAGGACGATTATTCTTTTAAGGATATGATTGAGATTGCAGGAGAAATAGGAGACACAAAATACATGCGTGTCTTTGCAGGCATTGCTGAGGCAGCAAGCTACCACCAAATAATGGCACCCTATAAAGAGGGTGCGCAACAATACACGCAACTACTAAAGAGAGGATATGGATTACATGCTCTATTTACAGACGTTGAAGCTTATCTTAGGGAAAATGATATAGTCTCATCATTTACAACATACGAGGGAGTTGGTGGCTCGTTAAGCATCGATGATTGCATAGCAAAATATGATGCGCTCCAGTTCAGCGACGGGTTCAGTACGCTTGATACAGCAGTGGTGCAAGCACGGCTACTTGGGATTGGAAATGCTGCTGCCAAGAATTATGATTTAGGCACTTTGCTTTTGGTTGCTTCAGCACTCGATGGTGATAACGTTCATGACCTGGCCGCACAACTGTACAACCGGGTACAGAAAACAGAGTATGAGGCGGAGAAGATTAACACCCTTGAGACTGCAATTAACGACTATAAATCTACAGCTACCGATAGGGACCGCGATTTGGTAGCACTCTATGACGCCTGCGGTGAGTTGGATGCAGATGAACAGGACAATATTTTTGCCGGTGCGCTGCAGCATGTGCATGGCTCCATGGCAAAAGCATACCATGACGGAGTCAACGCATTCATGGATGATAGCAAAGCTGACCCCGAACCGTATGGACTTATCTATTTGGGTGAATTAGAGGAAGAAATTATCGATAATACTCACAACCCATTCAAACTGATAGGCGCGTTTTTTGCGTCAAAAGGATTGCATGATGACCCAGTTCACGGAAGTTTCTATGAAAAAATGACTGAAGCACTGTCCCAAGCGATTGAAAAATATACACCATTTGCAGCGCCCCCAGTGGAATAGCCACTGTTTAGTGGTTAAAAATAACAACATTTATATACTACTTCTTCTTTAAAGGTTCAGAAACACTATGTTTATAAGTTTCAAGACCATCATCCGGAACTCGTTTGGACGGGTAAAGCAGGACATGTTTATTCTCTATAATAATCAGCTTCAGCAGGAGGCCCGTATCAGGCAGCTGGAGCAGAGGATACAGGAATTGGAAGGGGCGAAAACACTATGAGCACAAATGCCTTGCCCACCCATACTATTGAGGACCTTGCTCAGCTCGTTCTTTCAACGTATGATGACTACAACCATGTCAAAGGAAACAATGGCATAGGCATTGTTGAGTGGATCCCGTGGGATATATACCGAATAGATGGAGAGGAGGGGACGCAATATCCCCTCAAAGATGCACTTCTCACTTCGATTACAGCAAGAAAAGAATCTGCTGTTGTTTTGAACTACACTCATTTTCACACTGTCATCCAGAGTCTTCTAGAACTTACACCCAAAGAGGATGTCATCAAGATGATTAGGGAAGAAATTATTGAGACCGTGGATGGAAAGACATGGATCCTTGTGGAACATGGTGAGATGTTAGGTCCCAAATACACCTTCGATGCATACGATGTCTTTACCAGAGCACTGCAATCTGCCATTAACTACGATCCTCAAAAGGAGCAAATAGTGAAGGCATATAAAAAGATGCAGCAGGAGTTAGGATTTGATAAATTTGCAGAAATGTTGATAAACCGGGATCCACAAGTCATGGGATTGGAAACACAGCTTCGCAAAGCATCAGGAGAAATTACTCCCGATGATACAAACGTTCCTGCAGGAAACACCTTTGGCGGAAAAAAGAAAGCGATTATGCTTACATTTCCCTCCTATGTTACTTATGTGGGGGGTGAGGAAGGTATTTTCTATGAATGTAGCAAAGCGGGAAGGGTTTTTTCCAATAGGAACCCTTCAATGGAGCCAACAAAAGAGCAACTATCCAAATTTCCAGCAGTAGCTCTTCGCTTTAACCCCTGGATGTACCTTGCACCATCCCATGAGTCAAAGGTGTATCACTTTACACCCACTATCTCCCCAACATTAAAACCGTTTGGATAAATGGAGTGTGTAATTTGTAGGCATTTATTATAAATTATAGTTAGAATACTACTTAAATCATTTAATCTTAATTGAAAATTATTAAGCAAAAAATGAGTTATAAGTTCTATGCTTTAACTAAAACCATTAATCAAGAAAAGGGGTTATATTTTCCATATAGTTAAATAATAAGGGGGGTGATTACCCTAAGTGGAACCCAAAAAACCCTTCGACGACAAACGCATTACAGGGCTCTTTAAGCCACGATCTTCCGGGGGGGGCATTAAAGATACCCCCCAAAAGCAGTTGAAAGTATACTATAGCCCATACCAAACCGGATGACATCATAGGAGTCGGGATCATCCCACCATTCCTTGCTGAACTCCCCCATTTGTGCACCTTTTGCCAAACATGAGTTGTGGAAGCCCCCCTATGCAGAAAGCCCTTCTCAAACTATTCTGTCGGCATTGTCTCCAAAAAGAATACCCTCTTCGGGATGATGCCGCCTAATCGAGATGATGCCAGAAAACGAGTGTTTGGTCGATATGGGGGTGTTCGGGATGATGGCGAATGGTAATCTAACTAAAAAGTTTAGGGCTCGCCTGTGAAAGAAACCTTGGCGGGCTTCAGCCCGCAGTTGAATTTCACGGTTAGGGCGAGCCGAAACTTATTTCTACATGAAAAATAAAGAAAATGAATGCGTGGCGTAGCCGGCGCACTCACTTTCC